>NZ_JBIDFF010000005.1:0-91017 GCF_046635645.1 Gilliamella sp. BG2 | reverse complement strand
ACAGGTACACAGGTACACAGGTACACAGGTACACAGGTACACAGGTACACAGGTACACAGGTACACAGGTACACAGGTACACAGGTCACCCTCTGAACAACTTAAAAAGTTATTTTTATACATACTGTTAATTTTTACGTATTCAAGTCCTTATAGTTACAAGTTGTACTTAATTAAAACTTCATTTTTACTACTTCGGATAAAACCGAAGTTTCTGACTAAAATAGCAAAGATTTGTAAACTAACTCCACGGTTAACGCAACCAAATATAAAAAATTATGCTTTTGGAATGATTTTGGTATTGTTATGTTTAACTATATCGAGTAATGCAATTGCACTATCAGCAATAACAGTAAATACAATTCAAGGTAGTGCGCCTTATTTATCGTTTGATAGAAAGGGGACTAAAGCAAATTCAACAGAACATTTATTGAGTATTACATTGTCTGATGGTAGGCAATATAGTATCCGTAATAATCCGTCATCGGAAAATAACCCAATTGAGTTGCCTGCTGTAGATCAAAAACTGAAAGATATTAAGAAATTCATTCCCGAAGGGAAATCAGTAGTTACTTTAACAGATGTAGTATCAACTAACAAATTTTGGAAAGATGATGATGGCGATAGTTCGATCTCTGTAACAGGTAATCTTACAATGACCGTGCAAAATGTTGATGGAAAAATAGTTAATGAGAATACAGAATTAAATGCTTGTTATTCGCCTTATAAAATCACTTTAACGAGTGATAGTGGTATTTTATCTACCCAATACGGAAAGCCAAGATCAACTGAGTTTAAAGGTGGAAGCGTTAGTTATTATCTAACACCTAAAGTTGCAGTTCCTTATGCATGCTTTGCTCAACCAACGTTAAGGTATAATGGAAATGTACTTGTTAGTTATCGTGGTCCAGTTGAACAGTGGGATGATGATAAAGGCTTTAAACCACAGGATATAAATTCCCCTGCATCAAATTTCCCAACTATAGGGGCTAAAGGGATGTACTTTGATTTAACGGTGGCAGGAGCATCTGCAAAAGAGTTAACTTACAGCAAATGGCCAACAGATTCAAATATAGATTTAAGTATAAAACAAGGAAGCCGTTACAATATTGCTAGAATAGAATTAACCGGACCTAGTGATTCAAATAAAGGTCAAACCTCATCAGTTGTTCCAACTTACTTTAATATTTATTCAGATAAAGCAAAGACAAATGTTATATACCGTTTTATGATAAGTAAATGGTTTGTTGCAAAGCCGACTTATAGCGGAGGTTTAGAGGCAGCCAAAGCGTACTGTAGTAGTTTAGGAAATGGTTATAGGCTCCCCCATATTGTTGAAATGACAAATGCAAATAATGATATTGTTGCTTGGGCAGGAGGATTATCTGGTCAACCTAATAATTTCCAACGTCGGATCGGGGGAGGATTCTTTGCAGAGTGGGGGTATACGGATAATGAATACTACGTGAATAGTGATTTTATACGGGATGATATCAATTTTGATTACTGGACTGCTGACCCTTTTTATGGTGGAGTACAAAATTATACTGTTTTTTCAAAGCAAGGTAATATTGGGCACTATTATTTTGTGCATAATGAAACTAGAGTTGTGTGCGTACGTTAATTATCAAGAAATGGAATTAAAAATTTTAGTTCCATCACAATTAGGTTTATGAGATAAAAACAAAAAACATCTAGTGTACTAGTTCAAGAATAAAAATGGTTATTGTAAGATAAAATTATGGATTAAAAGACATTTAAGTTTGTAAGGTGATGGTAAATTATTTGGTTACGTGTTGGTAAAATTATAGGATTGTGATTAGTTGTATCGAAGTTAAAGTCAATCGAATAATAAGACACGAATGAATTGTTACTGAAAGTATATATTCAAACAAAATTTCTACGCATCATGATGGAGATTAGACCTAGCTTTCTTATAACCATTTTTTAAGTAAATAAGATAGCAATTGTAGCTATTTTATAAAATAGTACAGCAAAAAATTAGAAAATTTTCTATGATAAAAGTAAAAAAAAGAAAATGACAGGCACTAAATCATATTGATCTTAAAAGAAGTTGAAGACGGTATTCTGGTTAAAGAGTTTTGCTGGAAATAAAGTATGGGAAATTCTATTTTTTATAAATAGTGAGAGAAATCTAACGATATAGAAAGCTTATATATCAAATGTTTAAAAGAATTAGAAGCGGGAAATCACAAGATTAAGTAGAGGTTTGCCGATTTGCAAGGATCAAATAACATGATGTGTTCTTATATTTTTTGATAATTGACTTATATAATTTAAGGAGGGAGAATATGATATGAAAAACAGACAAAATCATATTATGAAAGTACGGCAAACATTACCTGATAATGTAAGCTTTATTGCAGAAGAAATCGATTATTTAGATTGTCAAAAAAAAGATATTTCTAAAAAATTGACAGCCTATGAAGCTTATAAAATGATGACATCTTATCAACCTAGATGGCTAAAAATACTATTTAAAATAAGGGATTGTTTAGTGAAATTAATCGGTGTCAAAGCGATTAATGGATTTGATAGTTCTGCGGAAAATAAGCATCAACCAGACGAAAGCAATATGGCCGATTTTTTTACCATAACAGAGGAAACCAACGATAAACTGACATTAGTTGTAAAAGATTGCCATTTAGATGTATGTGTTTGTATTCGTGTTGTAGATAAAGGTAATGACATAAGTAAAAATACAGTATATTTAATTGCATCAGTTAAAAATCACAATATCTGGGGGAAATTATATATGTTACCCGTTGCTATTTTACATCCTTATATTGTTAATAAATTATTTGAAAATATAAAATAATAAGTCTTTTATTATGAATAACTTATCAAGTTGCAATGAGCATATCAGCTTTATTGCATAATATAATGATGTTATTAATTTCAAATCTATAAATAAAATATAAAACCATCCTGCTTATTTTTTTAGCTTTTATTGCGATTGTTTTATGAACAGATATTATTTGCCATAAACATTTGATACTATTTAAACGATGCAATTGATTAGGCCATAACGATTTGTTATCTCGTTAAAAATTATTATGAATCGTTTTAAAAAAATAAGGTGTTATATGAAAAATATAAGCAGGAAATGGATTGTTATTGCAGTTGTTATTATTTCTATTATTTTTATTTTATGGCAGCAATTAAAAACTGATGGGTATGGTTCAGATTTTATTAGTGGCAACGGACGTATTGAAGCGACTGAAATCAATATTTCAGCTAAATTAGCTGGTAGAATAGAAAAAATTAATGTTGATGAGGGCGATTTTGTTAAAGCCGGTCAAGCTTTAGTCGTCATGCAAACTGATACCTTACAAGCACAACTTAATGAAGCCCAAGCACAATACCGCCAAGCGGTTAGTAATGAAGCAAGTGCTAAAGCGCAAGTGGCATTAAAAATGAGTGATAAAGTTGCAGCGCAAGCAGGCGTAAGCCAAAAGGAAAGTGACTTAGATATCGCCTCAAAACATTTACAACGAACTACCGCACTATATCAAAAAGGTGCAATATCTATTCAACAATTTGATGACGATACTGCTAAAGTAAACAATGCTAAAGCAGCACTAGATTCAGCCAAATCACAAGTTACTGCCGCTGACGCAGCGATTGCAGTAGCCGAAGCGGGGGTTGATAGCGCCACATCGGCAATCAATGTTGCAAGTGCTAATATTAAAAGAATTCAAGCTGATATTGATGATAGTACTTTAAATGCCCCTGTTGACGGTCGTATTCAATACCGAATAGCACAATTAGGTGAAGTTTTACCTTCAGGCGGAAAAGTATTAAATTTAGTTAATTTGTATGATGTTTATCTTACATTCTTTTTACCTGAAACGGTCGCAGGTAAAGTGGGTATTGGTGATGAAGTGAGATTGATTTTAGATGCACTACCAGATAAAGCAATTTCTGCCAAAATATCGTTTGTATCAAGCGTTGCGCAGTTTACGCCTAAAACTGTTGAAACTAAAGATGAGCGTCAGAAATTGATGTTTAGAGTAAAAGCGCAATTAAGCCCTGAATTATTAAAATGTTTTATAAATCAAGTTAAAACAGGTTTACCAGGTGTAGCTTGGGTAAAACTTGATCCAAAAGCTTCGTGGCCGTCAGGCTTAGCTGATATTGCAAAATGTCCAACAAAATAATTGGGGATAGCATATGTCAGAATCCGACAATAAAGATTTAGCTTTATCAACCGAAGCTAAATCGTTTGATGATGCAGTGGTAAAAATTAGTGATGTATCACTGCATTATAAAAAGAACCTTGCTCTTGATAATATCACTTTAGCTATACCGCCAAGATGTATGGTTGGATTGATAGGACCAGACGGTGTTGGAAAATCAAGTTTATTATCATTAATTGCTGGTTCGCATGTTATTCAAGATGGGTTAGTATATGTACTTGACGGTGATATGAAAGATAAAACACACCGTAAAAATGTTTGCACACGTATTGCTTATATGCCGCAAGGGTTAGGCAAAAACCTTTATCCGACTTTATCTGTTGAAGAAAATTTACAATTTTTTGCTCGTCTGTTTGGTAATGATGCGACCGAGCGTCGCCGCCGTATTGATGAATTAACGCGTAGTACTGGGTTATATCCATTTTTATCAAGACCAGCAGGGCGACTGTCCGGTGGTATGAAGCAAAAAGTTAGCTTATGTTCGGCTTTAATCCACGATCCTGATTTGTTAATTCTTGATGAACCTACAACTGGGGTGGATCCACTTTCCAGAGCCCAATTTTGGCAGTTAATTAACAAAATTCGTGAACAAAGACCCCAAATGAGTGTGATTGTTGCAACAGCCTACATGGACGAAGCTCAAAATTTTGATTGGTTGGTGGCAATGTATGGCGGTAAGATTCTTGAAACTGGCACACCAAAATCCTTACTAGCTAAGACAGGAAAAGATAATTTAGATGATGCATTCATTCAGCTAATGCCAGAAAGTGCTAGACAAGGTTATCAAACTGTCGAAATTCCACCTTTAGATCTTAATAAAGATTTGCAAATAGCTATAGAAGCAAAAGGTTTAACGAAACAATTCGGTAATTTTATTGCAGTTGATCATGTTAATTTTTCAATTAAACAAGGTGAAATATTTGGCTTTTTAGGATCAAATGGCTGTGGTAAATCAACCACCATGAAAATGTTAACGGGTTTATTACCGATTTCATCAGGTGAGGCGTGGTTATTTGGTAAGCCGGTTGATGCCAGTGATATTAATGTTAGGCGTCATTTAGGATATATGTCTCAAGCATTTTCTTTATATAGTGAGTTAACGGTCAAACAAAATCTAGTTCTACATGCGCGTCTGTTTGGTATTGAAGAAAGTAAAATTTCCTCTCGTGTTGAAGAATTACTGAAACGTTTTGGTTTAGAACAAGATGCAGAAAATCTACCCGATAGCTTACCTTTAGGGGTAAAGCAAAGGCTTTCATTGTCAGTTGCGGTTGTGCATAATCCACAAATTCTTATCCTTGATGAACCAACATCCGGCGTTGACCCCATTGCTCGAGATGATTTTTGGCGTTTAATTATCGAATTGTCTAGAAAAGATAAAGTAACAGTGTTTATTACAACTCATTTTATGAATGAGGCTGCAAGGTGTGATAGAATCTCATTAATGCATGCAGGTAAAGTATTAGCAAGCGATACGCCAGATAACATTATCAGCTCCAAAAATGCTAAAACACTAGAAGAGGCCTTTATTAACTATCTTGTTGATGCAGGAGCTGATGATAGTAATGCAGAAGAACACTCTGTTGAACCACCAAAAGAAATACTCAATCAAGCAACAAAAACATTACCACATCATCATGTTCAAGGGTTTAGTCTTAACCGTATGATAGGTTGCTTATGGCGTGAAACACTTGAGTTATCTAGAGATCCTTTACGAGCATTATTAGCGTTATTAGGTTCAGCAATTTTAATGTTAGTTATGGGATATGGTATTACGATGGATGTTGAAGATCTGAATTTTGCTGTGCTTGATCGAGATCAAAGTGTAATTAGTCAAAATTATATTCTTAATTTATCGGGTTCTAAACGTTATTTTATTGAAAGAGAGCCAATTACAGATTATAACGATATGGACGCGCGGTTAAGAAGTAATGAAATCGCTTTAGCGATTGAAATCCCTCCCAATTTTGGTCGAGATATACAACGAGGTGATCCTGTTGATATTGCTATTTGGATTGATGGGGCAATGCCGCTACGAGCTGAAACAATTAAAGGTTACGTTCAAGGAATGCATCTTGCTTGGCTAAGTGAAAAAGTAAAAGAAGTAACAGGAAAATCCTCAACTAGTTTGGCAAATATAGAAACAAGATACCGTTATAATCCTGATATTAAAAGCTTACCGTCCATGGTACCGGCTGTAATACCAATTTTATTATTGATGATTCCATCTATGCTGGCGGCTTTATCGGTTGTGCGTGAAAAAGAGATGGGTTCAATTATCAATTTATATGTAACTCCAGTAACTAAAGCTGAATTTTTGCTAGGTAAGCAAGTGCCTTATATCATTATTTCCATGTTTAGCTTTTTATTATTGTTATTTATGGCAATCACCATTTTTGCTGTTCCTATAAAAGGAAGTCTATTTACTTTATGTCTTGCTGCCTTTGCTTACTGCATTATTTCAACGGGTTTTGGTTTGTTAGCTTCAACTGTTACTCGTAGTCAAATTGCTGTTATCTTTTTAACTTGTGTAGGTACAATGCTACCAGCAATTCAATTCTCGGGATTACTCAATCCTGTCGCATCTTTAGAAGGTGGTGGTCGTTATATTGGTGAGGTTTATCCAACTACACATATGCTAATTATTGCTCGCGGTGTGTTTAATAAAGCACTTGGTTTTATGGATTTGCACAATTCAATATTTGCTTTATTGGTCACAATCCCCATTGTTCTTGGGGCAAGTATTTTTCTTCTTAAAAAACAAGAAGGATAGATATTATGCAAAGTTTAATTAATATTTATCGATTAGGAATAAAAGAGTTATGGGGGTTATTGCGTGATCCTATCATGTTGTTGTTAATTGCCTATTGCTTTACCTTTGATATTTACATTGCCGCAACAGCAACATCTGATTCGTTGCACCATGCTTCGATTGCAGTTGTTGATGAAGATGACTCACCGTTATCACGGCAAATTATTGCAGCATTTTATCCGCCGATGTTTAATGATCCCGTTAAATTATACTCAATGAACGATGTTGATCATGGTATGGATACGGATAATTATACGTTTGCTTTAAATATTCCGCCTAATTTTCAGCGTGATGTGCTAAATAGCCAAAGTCCAGAACTTCAACTTAATATTGATGCAACACGAATGGGACAAGCGTTTGTTGGAAATGGTTATATAACACAGATTGTTACTGGTGAAGTGACTGAATATGTTAATCGTTACAGTAAGGCAACTAATTTGCCAGTTAATATACAAGTGCATACTGCATTTAATCCTAATTTAACGCGATCTTGGTTTGGTTCAGTCATGGAGATTATCAATATTGTGACAACATTATCTATTATTTTAACTGGGGCAGCCTTAATGAAAGAGCGGGAACATGGTACGATTGACCATCTTCTTGCTATGCCTGTTACCCCTTTTGAAATTATGCTCTCCAAAGTATGGTCAATGGGACTTGTGGTATTAATATCAACATGGGTGGCATTGTTGTTAGTTGTTCATAGTTGGCTAAAAGTACCAATTGCAGGTTCGGTAAGCTTATTTTTGATTGGAGCTGCATTGCATCTTTTTGTTACAACGTCACTTGGGATATTTATGGCAACAGTAGCAAAATCCACTGCGCAATTCGCAATGTTACTAATTTTAGTTTTATTACCACTACAAATGCTATCTGGGGGTAGTACTCCGCGTGAAAGCATGCCTGAAATTGTGCAAAACATTATGATGTTTGCTCCAACCACGCATTTTGTTGAATTAGGGCAGGCAATACTGTATCGAGGTGCTGGCTTACGCGTTGTTTGGACTTCATTTGCTTGGTTATTGGCAATTGGTGCTGTATTCTTTTTAATTGCTTTAAGGCGTTTTCGTAGTTCAATTGTTAATATGGGCTCATAATGTCCTATATTTTATCGCAAAATTAGTTGCAAGGATTACTCGTATTGTTTACAAAAATTTGAGAAACGACATAATATGGATACTAAGAATTGAATAGTTACAATTTTTTCTGTATTACACGGGATTGGAGTCGGTGATATTTCCAGTATTGATCGCCTGCTTAGCTTAAATGTACCAACTGTTAAAATGAAGTACAGTAAAACACTCAATGAACATTATATGGCAAATGTTTGTCTACATTGTGGAGCCATACAAGGTCATAACTATGTAGTCACTGATCCCCATGAAATCATCAATTCACTGTGGCATAATCATGATATGAATAACTATTTCTTTAAAAACTTAAAAATTGATACAAGCACATTATTAGGTGAATTGAAAAGATGTATGGAATGGAGCTAATATTCTCATGTTTTGTCTGAAATCATCACCTTTAATACCAGTATACTAATTTAGTAAATATCAACAATCCTATTTTCCATGGATATTACCGTGTTCGTAGTACTCAATCATTACTTAAGATTCATTTATCCCTTATCGTTCTATTTTAATAAGATATGATAAATTAGAAAGGAATTATGTCTGCATGTTATCTCTGGCATTCATACTTATGTGGCTACCAATGCATTGTTGATTAATACATGAATACAAAAGATCAACAATCCCTAACAAAGGATAAATATTTTTTAATCGTTAACACATATAACAGTATATATTTTATTGCGTATTTAAGAGTTTGGCTTTATATTATTTTCAATGCTAATATTGCAATTTTGCTTTAACCTTTATAAGCCCAATTTATGCATAAAAAACGTTTTTCTTTGATTGTAGCGATCATTGCTGTTATTGCTATGGTTGTTATTATATATTTTGCTTATCAACCTAGTACTATTATTTTGCAAGGTGAAGTTGAATCTAATCGTGTTGATGTTGCTGCCAGAGTTCAAGGTCGAGTAAATCAATTTAATTATGATGTTGGTGACGATGTTAAGCAGGGTGAAGTTCTTCTTACTCTTTCAAATCCTGCATTGTTAGCTCAGCTTGCAACAGCAGAAGCGCAATTAAAAGTAGCAATGGCGAGTCGTGATAATACTTATAGCACTAGACCAGAAACAATTGATGTGCAAAAAGCGCAGTTAGATAAAGCTAAATCAGATTTAGATTTAGCTCAAACTAGCTATGAAAGAATTAATCGTTTAGCTAAAAATGGCACTGTTTCAAAGCAAAGCTATGATGAATCCTTTAATCAATATCAAGCGGCCATTAAAGCTTATGAAGCCGCTAAAGCTAACTTATCACTAGCCGAAAACGGTAGCAGTGTAGAACAGAAAAAATTAGCCGATGTGCAAGTTGAACAATCAGAAGCAGCATTGGCGCAAGTAAAAGCTGATGTTAATGAATTAACTTTAGTTTCTCCAATTAACGGTCAAATTACGACTCGAGTCGCTGAAACAGGGCAATTATACAGTCCAGGTACTCCGCTTTATTCTATTATTGATTTAAATGATATTTGGTTTACTTTTAATATACGTGAAGATTTGCTGGGAAACCTTAAAGTTGGTGATACGTTTCAAGTAAGAGTACCGGCATTAAATAATCAGATTATAGATGTTAAAGTCACTGTATTAAATGCTTTAGGTCAATATGCGAATTGGCAGGCGACTAAAGCAACGGGTGATTTTGACTTAAAGACTTTTGAAATGCGTGCTAAACCAATTAATAAAGTGTCAGGTCTCCGCCCAGGAATGAGTGTTACTACAAAGTGGCAATCTCGCTAGCTTGAATAATATCGAGATTTTAGACAAAAAGGAACGATATTAATGTATCACCGGCTATTTCAAGTAATTGGATGGGAACTTCGTAAATTAATTAAACAACGTATTTTGTGTTTATTAGTTTTCATCTATCCTTTATTATTTATTTTTTTATTTGTTTATATGTACCATGCCGGTGTTATTACTCAGGTACCTATTGCTGTTGTTGATCAAGATACAACCAAATCATCTCGCTTATTGATTCAACAAGTTGCTGCTTCACCTCAGCTACAGGTAGCTGAACGTTATCAAGATCTTACCTCAGCTAAACATGCGTTGATTAAAGGTGATGTTTATGCTGTGCTTTTCATTCAGCATGAGTTTGAAAAAGATCTTATAGCTGGTCATCAGCCAGAAGTTGTCGCTTTTTATAATAATCAGTATATGTCAGCTGGAACGATTATTTTCCGGGCGATGAGTTCCGCATTGAAAACAGCAAATAGTCAAATAGTATTGCAAGGATTATTAGAAAAAGGAATTGCTTCACCAGTTGCACAATGCCAAATGCAAACTATACCGACAAGTTTACATCCTTTATATAATCCAACTTTAAATTATCTATATACGTTAATTAGTGGTTTAATTCCTACTATATTACAAATCATTATTATGATGGCCATGGTTACTAGTATTACTCGTGATCGTTTTACTGGAACGGGGTATCAGCAAATATTAAAATTAGCTAATCATAATATTTTTATCTTTTTATTAGGACGCATTATTCCTTATTTTATCTATTTTTTATTTTGCTTGATTCTATTTGATACCGTTTTAATTGCTAATTTTAATTTACCTTTAAATGGACATTTAATATTGCTTATACTTGGTGATATAGGCTTTATTTTGACTTCATGTTTGTATGGTATTTTCTTTGGTTTAACGGGATCAACACTAGCACAAGCTTATGGCACTGCAAGCTTAGTAGCATCACCAGCGTTTGGATTTACTGGGCTTATTTTTCCTCGGATTGCAATGAATACCTTTGCTTATATTTGGAGTGCTTTATTACCTGTAACATGGTATATACAAATTCGTCTTGATCAAACATTAAGATCGCCAAATATAGTAACTTCCTTACAACCGTTTGTTTATTTAGTGATCCAATTAAGTGTTATGGCTATTCTTGTTTATCTTTTTTTACGAAAGATCCGTAGGCGGTTGATATGATTAAATCTTTACTATTAATTTCCTATGATGAATTAAAACGAATTTTCCAAACCAAAGCGATAGTTAGCATTATGTTTGTGGGAATATTTATCTATTTCATCTTTTATCCACAACCTTATTTACATGAAGCAATCCGAGATGTTCCTATTGCTGTTATTGACCAAGATAATACCAATTACAGTCGAGATCTAGTAAGACAACTTAATGCTAATAAGTCCATCAATATAGACTTACATATTGCAGACTTAGAAACGGCTAAAAAACTTATCGAAGAACGTAAAATATATGGAGTTGTACTCATACCTTACCGTTTTCAAAAGAATATATTAGAAGGAAAAACTAGCCCAGTGTCATATTATGGCGATGCGAGCTATATTTTAATTTATAGTAATGTTGCTACCGCCATTAATACCGTTGCCAGTAATTTTGGCGCTAAAATTTCAATTTCACGCAAAATAGCGCAAGGTATCGATCCTGCAGTGGCAAATAATAATGTTTCTCCTTTTAATAGCCAGTTAATTAGTTTATTTAATCCTCAATCAGGATATGCAACCTATATTATTCCAGCCGCTTTTATTTTGATCTTAAATCAGACATTATTTATCGGTAGTATTTTATGCCGTCTATTTAGTAAAAATTCTGATTTTGAAATAGCCTTTGTTAATAAACAGAATCACACGGTTTCATCGGCATTATTACTGCTTTCTGGTAAATTATTGACTTATTTAGTACTTTATTTAATCTATTTTATTATTTATACCGTATTTGCTAACTATTGGTATGATTTACCGCGCCTAAGTCATCTATCTGTTTCCTTACTATTTATTCTTCCTTTTATTTTGTCCACTTCGTTATTAGGTAAAATTGTTTCACATTTTGTCCATACGGTAAGTGATGTGTTTTGTTTAATTATACCGTCAAGTATGATTATCTTTTTTGTTACAGGATTATCTTGGCCAAAAGAATTGATGCCTCCTTTGTTCCATTTTACTGGCTATATATTTCCAGCTGTACCAGCTATAGTTGGGTCAGTAAAAATAAATCAAATGGGAGCAAGTTTTTCCGAATTTAGTCAGCAATATTGGCATTTGTGGATATTAACCATTGTCTATTTTTGTATCGCATTTATTTTAGAAAAACGTTATGTTCAAAAGATAATGTCGACAAATGCTAGGAGAGAAAATTAAATTAGCAATAGTTCATTTATTATAAATAATCAAATAAAAATTGATTGATACAACAACGTCAGCAATGGCACTAATTTGCAGCTGTATTAATATGTTTGAATTTCTTTTTTAGCTTTATGATAAACCTCATTTGTTATATATAAAAATATGTCAGTTTCATAAAGTTAGATATAGAATATTAGTTTTTTCCTTGAAGGTTAGTGTGTATAGCTATATCATAATTGGCCGACTAAGATCTTAGTTAGCTAGACCACAAAAAATAGAAAACAAAATAAATGAGTCCCCATGTTAATTAATGCTAAAAATATTCTCGAAAAATTAAATCCACATAATAAAGTAAATTACGATTCTGTTTTAAAAGAAGTGATTAATAATTGGCAATCAGAATCAGTTCGACCAAAGTTACTAATTCATAGTTGTTGTGCACCTTGTAGTACCTATGTTTTAGAGTATTTAGCACAATATGCAGATATTACGATTTATTTTGCTAATTCTAATATCCATCCCAGAGTTGAATATGAGCACCGTAGTATGGTGCAACAGAAATTTATTGCTGACTTTAATCAAAAAACAGGTAATAACGTTGAATTCTTAGAAGCACCTTATCAGCCAGCAGAATTTATTAAACAAGTTGGTCATTTGCGTGATGCGCCCGAAGGTGGCGAGCGTTGTCATATTTGTTATAAAATGCGATTAGATCTGGCCGCAATTAAAGCACAAGAATTGGGCTTTGACTATTTTGCAAGTGCTTTAACACTAAGCCCTAAAAAGAATAGCCAAAAAATAAACGAACTGGGGTTTGAAATTCAAGAGATCTTTTCGGTCAATTATCTGCCTTCTGATTTCAAAAAAAATAACGGTTATAAACGCTCTATTGAATTATGCAAGGAGTATGATGTGTATCGTCAATGTTATTGCGGTTGTATTTTTGCCGCCAAATCACAAGGTGTTGATTTGAAAAATGTGATTGCGATAGCTAAGCAAGGTTTAGAAAAAGGTTTATAACTATTAGGGACATTTAATTATAGACCATACTCAAACGTATAGTTACCTGAAACTTTTTGACACTGTTATTATCTGCGGAAAGATATTTTTTAAACAGAACTATTAAAAAATTTGAACATTTAACTATAATTATCATTTATAAAATTAATTTTCTGATAGTCAGTTATATTCTTGCTAAATGTGAGTTTATTATGTCAAAACTTTATAAGTTAGGATTGGATGTTGGTTCTACAACAGCTAAATGTGTGTTGCTTGATGAGCATGGCAATTTTGTTTATACCAATTATGTTCGCCATAATACCCATATTATAGCAACTGTGTTGCGATTATTAGATGAGATAGTACAAAAACTTGGCAATAATATTATCTTGTCGGTGAAAGTGACTGGTTCGGCAGGGATGGGGATTTCGGAAAAAGCAGAGATTGCTTTTATTCAAGAAGTGGTAGCTGCTTCAGAAGTTGTGCAACGAAAATATCCCGAAGTAAGAACATTGATTGATATAGGGGGAGAAGATAGTAAGATGATCTTCTTCTTCCCAGATCGTCCACCAGATATTCGTATGAATGGCAGTTGTGCTGGAGGAACTGGAGCGTTTATCGATCAGATGGCAACGTTACTTAATACTCCAGTTCAACAATTCGATCTTCTCGCCCAAAATCACAACCAAATTTACCCAATTGCTTCTCGTTGTGGTGTTTTTGCTAAAACCGATGTCCAAAATCTGATTAGTCGTAACGTTTCAAAAGAAAATATCGCATATTCTGTTTTGCATGCCGTTTGTATCCAGTTAGTTAACACCTTAGCGCGTGGTTATGACGTTGTACCAAAAGTGATGTTAATTGGTGGACCATTTTCATTTATTCCAACACTTGGTAAAGCGGCTTTAGAGACTTTAAAGCTAACTGAAGATCAAATTGTAAAAACTGAACATCCCACGTTATTGTCGGCTTGGGGAGCTGCAATTCATCTTTTGGATCGTACTGAACTTTCAATTACTGATTTTATTGCAAAATTAAATGCCTCAACAAAAATAACCACTAATCAGTTTTTTAGATTAAATCCATTATTTAATAAATTATTGTCTTTTAATGATTGGAAAAAACAAAGAAAATATATTGAAATTCCTAAAATTAAGCTAGCTGATTATCAAAAACAAAACGCTTTTTTAGGTATTGATAGTGGATCTACAACTACAAAAATTACCTTAATTGGTGAAGATGATGAGTTGCTTTTTACCTATTATGCACCAAATAATGGTCACTCTATTGGTGCTTTAAGCAAAGGTTTAACACAATTAAAGCAAGAAATTGCATCATCAAGTAAAGACATTGTTATTGCTCGCACAGGTGTTACAGGTTATGGCGAAGAGCTATTAAAAGCAGCTTTTGCTTTTGACGATGGACTTGTTGAAACGATGGCGCATTTTGCCGCTGCAAAACATATCGATCCTGAGGTAAGCTTTGTGATGGATATCGGCGGCCAAGATATGAAAGCTATTTTTATATCCAATGGTGTTGTTAATCATATTGAACTTAATGAAGCTTGTTCATCAGGATGTGGGTCGTTTATTGAAACATTTGCTAAATCACTTAATTTTAATACGATCGACTTTGCTGATGCGGCTTGTAAATCAACAAGCCCTTGCGATTTAGGTACACGATGCACTGTTTTTATGAATTCTAAAGTTAAACAAGCTTTGCGCGAGAATGCTACCGTTGGTGATATTTCAGCTGGGTTGGCTTTTTCAGTCATAAAAAATGCGATTCACAAAGTATTAAAACTCCACGATATGCGAAAACTAGGTGATCATATTGTGGTACAAGGTGGAACTTTTAAAAATCCAGCAGTTTTTAGAGCGTTAGAACAATTAACTGGTGCACAAATTACGAGTTCTAATATACCTGAATTAATGGGGGCTTATGGCTCTGCATTAGTAGCAAAAAATCACTATCAACAAAACCCAATAGCATCAACGTTTATTGGTTTAAACAATTTATACAAAGCCGAAGATAACAAAGCTAAACCTTCGCGTTGTAAAGGGTGCGAAAATAAATGCGATATTGTAATTTATCGTTTTGCTAATGGGAAACGCTATTATTCAGGCAATAAATGTGAACGTTTTTTAAGTAATAATCCTCAAAAAGATAACAATTCATTTAATATGTTTGATTATAAAAATGCGTTGTTATTTGATCGTATTGCAATTTCAACTTCTAATGCAAAAATCAATATTGGCATTCCGCGAGTGTTAGGACAATACGAAAATTTTCCTTTTTGGCATACGTTATTAACTCACAGTGGCATTAAGGTTACTCTTTCGCCATTTTCAACCAATGCTATTTATGAAAAAGGGGCAGGAACAGTCATGTCTGATAGTGTTTGTTTTCCTGCTAAGTTGGTACATGGGCACATTATGGAACTTATTGAACAAAAGGTTCATCGTATTTTTATGCCCATGGTGGTTTTTGAGTCTGCGCAGTTTGATAATGCTGTGAATAGTTATAACTGTCCAATAGTCAGTAGTTATGCTGAAGTGGTAAATAGTGCGATTAATCCCGAAATTAAATATGGCTTGCCAATTGATCATCCGGTTATTAATTTCACCAATATTAAATTACTTAAAAAAGGCTGTATTAAGTATTTAACTTCGTTAGGTATTAATAAAGCTGTGGCAGAGAAAGCATTTTCTAGTGCAATAATTGCTCAATCTGAATTTAAAAAATCACTTTATAATAAAGCAATTGAGGTCTTAAATAATGCTAAACAAACAGGAAGTTATGTATTTGTTTTAGCGGGGCGCCCTTATCATAGTGACAGTTTAATAAACCATAAAACTCCCGAAATCTTAAATGCACTTGGTTGCGATGTGATTACTGAAGATTCGGTATTGGGAGCGATCAATCAATTGTCACCAGAACTACAAATCTGTTCACAGTGGAGTTATTCAAATCGTTTATATGCTGCGGCAACCTTTGTGGCACAACAAGCAAATAATATTCAATTCGTTCAACTCAATTCATTCGGTTGCGGACCTGATGCGATTGTCACCGATGAATGTAAGGCGATATTAGAATCAAAAGGCAAAACCTGTACGATTATTCGTGTTGATGAAATTTCAGCAACGGGATCCGTTCGCTTACGTTTGCGGTCAATAATTGAATCCATCCGTATGAATCACCAACAGCCATTAAAATCTGTTGAACGTAAAAAAATAGCTATTTTTAATAAACAAGATAAACAGCGTAGGACGATACTAGCTCCGTTCCTTTCTGACTTTTATTCGCCAATTTTACCGTCAGTATTTGCATTATTGGGCTATAAACTAGAAACATTGCCAAAACCAGATAAAACTTCGGTTGAGTGGGGATTAAAATATTGTAATAACGAGATTTGCTATCCAGCAACCATTATTGTTGGCGATATTATCAAAGCTCTTCAATCTGGTAAGTATAATCGTGACGAAGTTGCGATTGGAATTACTCAGACAGGGGGACAGTGTCGTGCAAGTAGTTATCTATCATTAATTAAAAAGGCCATGATTAGTAATGGTTTTGAAGATATACCAATCATATCACTTAGTCCTAAGAACATGAATCAGAGTGAACAGCCAGGTTTTAAAATTAATTGGCTTAAAGCACTGCCAACTTCTTTTTTTGCTATGTTGTTTACTGATTCATTAGCTAAAATGTATTACGCTGTAGCGCCTAGAGCAAAGATAAAACAACAAGTTGATCAACTCAAGGATCTTTACATAAGAAAATTAGAGCAGGCTATTAGTCAGTATAAAGGTCATAAAGCAATTTATACACTATTAGCCGAAGCAGTTGCTGATTTTAACCAAGTAGAAGTTCTAAACAAAAATTGCCCACAAATTGGTATTGTAGGTGAAATCTATGTTAAATATAATAATTTTGGTAACCAACACAGTATTGATTGGTTAATTGATCAAGGCATTGAGCCAGTGATACCTCCAATGCTCGAATTTTTTGTTCAAGGCTTTGTAAATTTTGATAGTAATATTGATAATCACCTTGAATCGAAAAGGTATCTTTCCTATTTATTACACTTTTTTGAGAAGATTGCACAACGTTATATTGATAAAACTAATCAAATTCTGGCTAATTTTAAATATTATCAACCATTTCATAATATCCGTGATATAGCAAAAAAAGCTGAACAAATTCTTAATTTAAGTAACCAATTTGGAGAAGGCTGGTTGATTCCAGCAGGCATCATGAGTTTTGCTGAGTATGGTATTAACAATGTCATTAGTTTGCAACCTTTTGGCTGTATTGCTAATCATGTGGTTTCAAAAGGTGTTGAAAAACGTATGCGTGACTTGAATCCTAAACTTAATTTATTGTATTTGGATTTTGATGATGGGGCAGGAGAAGTAAACGTGCTAAATCGTTTACATTTTATGGTTAGCTCATTAAAGTATACGCAATTACAACGTATTGTTTAATAACTATAATGGCTTATGGTTATGTGATAATGTATAAAATTATTCATAGTAATGGATTTACAAGGAGGATCAGTTAGTTGTGTTGTCGATTTATCAATTAAAACCAAAATTTCAAGCATTACTTAGACCATATGCCAATGCTCTTTATAAAGCAAATTTTACAGCCAATCAAGTAACATTAATAGCTGGATTTGGATCGATTTTTATCGCTTTCATTGTTGGAGTATTAGCCAAATATCAATGGATTTTTTTTCTTATTCCAATATGGATGTTTATCCGTATGGCACTTAATGCCATTGATGGTATATTAGCAAGAGAATATTACCAAAAATCAAATTTAGGTGCTTATTTAAACGAAATTTGTGATGTTGTGTCTGATAGCGCATTGTTACTCATTTTTACACAAATTGAATGTGTCAATAACTATTTAGTCATTTTAGTGGTTTTATTGTCGTTATTAACAGAATACAGTGGCGTGCTAGGTGTTATGATTGGTGCTTCACGGCGGTATGATGGACCAATGGGTAAGAGCGATCGAGCATTTGTGCTTGGTGGAATTAGTCTAGCGATTGCCACTTATTTATTACCTTTAAGTTACATCAATGCGCTATTATGGATCATTAGTATTTTGCTTGTTTGTACTGTAATTAACAGAATACGAAATGGCATTCAAGAAGTCCAAAAATAACGAGGGGAAATATGCGTCAACAGCAACAAAAAACATTTATTAGTTATGATGGCTGTCAGTTATTCTATCGCTATTGGCCTGTTATTGATAGCAATGCTAATCAACCTAAAGCAATAGTCATTTTTCATCGTGGGCATGAACATTCAGGACGTGTTGCACATCTTGCTGATGAATTAAATCTACCAGATTATCAAATCTTTGCTTGGGATGCTAGAGGTAATGGTCAATCAGAAGGTGAGCGAGGTGATGCTCCTAATTTTGCAACATTAATTAAAGATGCTAACTGTTTCATTGAACACATCATGCAGGAGTATAACCTCCGTCAAGAAGATATTGCTATTATAGCCCAAAGTGTTGGTGCTGTGATTGCTTCGGCATGGGTACATGACTATGTGCCAAATATTCGTGCCTTGGTATTAGGTTCACCAGCTTTTAGCGTAAAATTATATGTACCATTAGCGGTGCCAGGATTGAAATTACTATATAATTTGAAAGGGAATTTTTTTGTTAATAGTTATGTCAAACCTAATTTATTAACGCATGATTTAGAAAGAGCAACTTCGTTTACAAAAGACCCATTAATTACTCGACCTATTTCTGTACGACTTTTGCTTGATTTATATTCAGTATCAGATCGTGTTGTTAAAGATGCAAATGCAATTACCGTCCCAACACAATTGTTAGTTTCTGGATCGGATTATGTAGTAAGACGAAAACCGCAAAGACAGTTTTACGATAATTTGGGCACACAACAAAAAGAATTTCACATTCTCCCAGGGTTTTATCATGATACATTTGGCGAAAAAGAACGAAAATTCGCTATCGATCGTGCAAGACGATTTATTATTGGTTGTTTCGCCAATCAAATTTGTGTACCGCCATTAGTTAATGCTGATCTTGTAGGATATACTAGGCAAGAAGCAGATAATTTAACGATGCCTCCATCGGGTTTGATTAAACCTATATACTGGAAGTTTATTAAAGCCAATTTAAAATATGTCAGTAAAATATCTGACGGAATTAGGCTTGGTCTCGATACCGGATTTGATTCGGGTAGTACGCTTGATTATGTTTACCGTAATGAACCATCGGGAACATCAAAATTGGGGCGTTTTTTTGATTATGTTTATTTACAATCTATTGGTTGGCGAGGAATTCGACAACGAAAAGTACATCTTGAAGAGCTATTAAAACTAGCTATCAATAAATTATATGATCAGAAGTATTCTGTCGATATTGTTGATATAGCAGCAGGGCATGGGCGTTATATTTTAGAAACGATTAATCAAATTGCCAATAAACCCAATTCGATTTTACTACGAGATTATAGTGATATTAATGTGCTTGCAGGTCAAACATTAATAGAAGATAAAGGATTAGTAAATATAGCTCGTTTTGAAAAAGGCGATGCTTTTAATCGTGAGCAACTAGCCCAATTATCACCTAAACCAACTTTAGCTGTTGTATCTGGTTTGTATGAGCTGTTTAGTGATAATCAGTTGATACGTAACTCTTTATCTGGCCTTGCTGACTCAATACCTGAAGGGGGATATTTAATTTATACCAATCAGCCATGGCATCCTCAATTGGAATTTATAGCAAGAGCGTTAACATCACAACGTGATGGTCAACCATGGATTATGCGAAGACGAACTCAACGTGAAATGGATCAGTTAGTTGCAACTGCTGGGTTTAAAAAAATAACAATGCGTATTGATCAGTGGGGGATCTTTACTGTATCGCTAGCACAACGAATAAAATAATGGATAAAGTAAAACTAGGATTTAATAAGCTAACTATTTATAAGTTTATATGGTTAATTTGTTTAGCTATTTTCTTTTTTACTAGCTATAATTTTGCCAATTGGTTTACCTCTACACGTAGTAATGTAGGAAGTATAGTTTTTAAGTGGGAACATTCAATTCCATTGTGGTCTTGGTCTATCGTACCTTATTGGTCGATAGACCTTATGTATGGACTAGCAATATTACTTGTTTGCTCTCATCGAGCTCTAAAAATACTTTGTCTTCGACTTTTATCTGCTCAGATCATTTGTATTATCTGTTTTTTGACTTTTCCGCTTAAGTTTTCTTTTGAGCGCCCAACATTAGATGGATTATCGGGATTATTATTTAATATTTTGATGGGATTTGATAAACCCTTTAATCAAGCGCCATCGCTTCACATTACATTATTGGTTATTTTATGGCAATTTTATGCTAGCTATTTTCGTGGTGTGTGGCGCTATATTTTACATATTTGGTGTTTATTAATTGCTTTATCTGTATTAACAACTTGGCAACATCACTTTTTTGACGTTCCTACTGGGGTCGGAGTAGGGTGTTTCTGTATTTGGTTATGGCCAGATGATAGTCTATCACCAATAAAAAATTACCAATTACCTAAGCAGTATTTTTGGAGTAGTGTTTATTTTTTACTGTTCGCATTTTCCTTTTATATTGCTATTTACTTTTATTCATGGGCATTGTGGTTATTATGGTTTTCTGTTGCATTTTTATTAGTTTCAGTAAACTATTTACTAGTTGGCACAGTCGGTTTTCAAAAACAGACTAATGGAAAATTTAATCTTGTAGTTACTATTTTATATCTGCCTTATTTTGTGATTATATGGGTTAATTCACGATTGTGGACATTTAAAAACAAGTCGGTAGATTTGATTTGTGATAATGTTTATTTAGGTAGAATACCTTCCAATAATACTTTGCGCACAAATCATTTTTTCTCAATTGTTGATCTTTGCGCTGAATTACCAATTCCTCATTTTAATGGTCAGTACAATCTCATCCCTGTATTAGATATGACGCCACTGACGATTGAACAATGTCAACAAGCAGCTGAAATTATTAATCAGCATTACAAAAAAGGTAAATTATTAGTCTGTTGTGCTTTGGGATATTCGCGCAGTGCTACCGCTATTATTGCTTGGTTATTGTTAACTAAAAGAGCATCGAACTTAGATGAAGCAATAAGTATGGTAAAAGAACGCCGTCATACAATTGTTATTACAGCCAAGCAACGAATAATTTTGTTAGACTGGTTTTTACAAATAAAAAAAGGAAGTCAGTATGTTAAATCATGATGAATCAAAAAAATTAACAACAGATTGTCAAACATCACTTGTGATATTTTGTGGATTACTGACTATCAGTTTATTAATTGGTTTATTATTGTTGTTTTTCACTATTACAGCATTATGCTTTGGATTGATCTCAAATTGGATGATTAACGATGCTTTACCATTAACCTTATTTTGTTTTGCTGCCTTTATTATGGGATTGATTGGGATTTATTACACATTAAGAATTCAATTTGATAAACAACTGTTTAATTATTTGTCTACTCGCAACAAACAACTCGCTAATACACTTATTGAGTTAGATAATGTTCTGTTAACCCTTCATTTAATTAAGTCCAATCAGTTAATAAAACGAACTATCATTGAACGCCAACAAGGTACGTTAAGGTTATTTAGAAAACAAATAACATTACTGATTATACAAATTATATTATTAATAGGAGCATGGTTTAGTGGCATTATTCAATCTTGGTAATTCAGTTAAAGTAAAATTGGTTCATATTTAACAGCGGACAAGCAATAAGGAGAAAGGAATATGCCTAATTATCAAAATGATACCTTATTATTATTTGCTGGTATTGGTATTTTACTTGTTATTGCCTCTACTGTAGGTTGGCTATTAAAACGGCATCTTAGTAGTCCAAATAGTGTAATTGATAATCTTATCACTCGCATTAATGCATGGTGGGTAATTGTGGCTGTTATAGGTATTGCATTCTTGATAGGAAAATTTGCGGTAGTTTTTCTGTTTTTCGTAGCATCTGCTATTGCATTACGAGAGTTTTTAATTTTAACGCCTGCTAATCGTTATGATTCTTATGCATTGATATTTGCCTATTTCATTGCTTTACCTTTGCAATATATTTTAGTTGCTATATCGTGGTATGGATTATTTAGTATTTTTATCCCTGTTTATGGATTTTTATTATTAGCCATTTTGGCGGCAATAACCGGTTCAACTTATAATTTTTTGGAGAGAACAGCTGAAGTACAATGGGGATTAATGATTACAGTATATAATATTTCTTGCGTACCAGCATTATTAATATTACCAATTGATAATTATCAGGATCGCAATCTTCTTTTGATTGCTTTTTTAGTATTGGTTGTAGAGCTTTCAGATGTGTTGCAATATGTGTTTGGAAAATTATTCGGTAAACATAAAATTAGTCCAAATTTATCGCCATCTAAAACGGTTGAAGGATTTATTGGAGGAACCTTATCAGCAAGTTTAATTGGTGCGTGCTTATTTTGGATCACACCTTTTAGTTTTATCCAAGCAGGTTTTATTTCACTCATGCTTACATTATTGGGTTTTTTGGGTGGTTTGGTTATGTCTGCCATCAAACGAGATAGAGGTATAAAAGATTGGGGAAATTTAATTAGTGGTCATGGTGGTGTGCTCGATCGTTTAGATTCTGTTTGTTTTGCCGCACCGATCTTTTTTCATCTTGTACGTTATTTTTGGGTCTAACTTTAATATTAACTTTAGATAAGCAAACTAGTTTATCTAAATTATACAAATTCACATGCAAAAAAAGAGCAAAATCGTTTAATTTATGATATAAATACAGTTATAGTTTTAACTTTAAAATATAAATAAGGACTTTATTATGTTAAAAGAGCAAATGGTAGTAAAAAATTCAACGGGCTTGCATGCTCGCCCTGTAACAACACTAGTTAAATTAGCTGGTCGTTATAAATCATCAATTGAGCTTGTTTATAATGATAAAGCAATTAAATTAAAAAGTATGATGGGTTTACTTGGTGCTGGGGTTAAAGGTGGTTCAACTGTAGAAATCATCTGTGATGGTGAAGATGAACAAGCAGCAATGGATGAAATCCGTGAATTATTTGCTACAGGTTTTGGTGAGTAATTACAACATTAGCTAGCTAATAATTATTTTTTATTTGATTCCGTCGACTTAGGTCGACGGAGTTGTTTTTTAAAAGGCGTAACTAGATACTTTTAAGTAGACCTAATTTAAAAAGATTAAGTTAATCTTTAATTATTGAATTCAATTCGCTATGATCAATTGATGGCAACGTTTTGGTAAAACCTTTAGTTAGATAAATTAAATAAATAACTCCAATTGCTAACCAAACTAAACCAACAATCATCGCTGTTGCATCAAGACTTGTCCACAACCACAATGAAAGCAAAACGCCAATTGCAGGTAATAGTCCATACTTAAATAGCATTGATGCTGTTTTTGTATTACCACTAAGGTAGCTTTTGATCACACATAGATTGACAAAAGTAAACGCCACTAATGCACCAAAGCTTATCATTGAGAAAACTAAACTAAGATCTAATACTAATGATAGTAATGAAAAACAAGCGACAAAGATAATCGATAAATAAGGCGTTCTAAAGCGTGGGTGAATTTTATAAAAGATCTGTTTAGGTAGCACGCCTTCACGTCCCATTGCATAAAAAATCCGTGATACGCTAGTCTGTGCAGTCATTGCTGATGCAAAGACGCCAGTTAGATATGCCGCTTGGAAGAAATTGTACATAAAATTGTTACTAATTTGTCTAATAAATTCTATACGATTGATTTTATCAAGGTGGTGCATCACATCAAGGCTTGCCGTATCTTGGTTATCAACAAAACTACTCCACATAGGAAAAATCAGATGACCACAATAAGAGACAACCAAAAAGATACAGCCAGCAATAAGAACTGTCCAAATAATGGCTTTAGGCAAAGATCTTTTTGCATCATTGGATTCTTCTGCCAACGTTGCTATCGCGTCAAAGCCTAAAAAAGCAAGGCAAAGTACTGCGGCTCCTGACATTAATCCGCTAAAATCATCAGCATTGATCTTAAGTGGTTTTATTATCACTTCTGGGGTTAAATGGGTATTAGCAAAAGTGAAAAATATAAATAATCCAATAAAAATCATCTGAACAATAATTAAGGTGAAATTTACCGAATTGATCAACTTAATACCCAGATAATTTAAGAGACTAACCCCAATCAATGATCCAAGTACAAATACATAAGCAGGAACGCTAGGAAATGCTTCGTTAAGATAAATACCTAAAACCAAATAATTTAATATTGGTAAAAATAGGTAATCAAGGATTTGTGCCCAACCCACCAAAAATCCAGCTTTTCCACCAAAAGTACGTTGTACATAAGAATAAGCAGAACCAGCAATAGGTAGTTTATTTGCCATACGACAATAGCTTAATGCAGTGAAAAAGATCATGGCAAGGGTGATGATATAGGCTATAGGTAAGTGTCCATTACTTTTAACTGTTACTTCCCCATAAGTGGTAAAGATCCCTAAAGGAACCATATAAGCTAAACCAAATGCAATTAATGCAGGTGTGGTTAAAACTCGTTTCATTTTTATTGCGGACATGACTTACTTTGCTCCTCTGTCCCAAAAAACAATAAAAAACTACTAAGTATAGTTTTGCCTTTTTACCCGCTTAAAGCGGCAGGGAATTCTGCCATATTATAATAATTATGCAAGCTAATTTTTTGTAAAAAATATTAAAGCGGGCAAATTATAAACTTTAAAGTATATTAGCTGTTAATTAAGACCTATTTAATTTAAACTGGTAAGTTAAAACTTTGAATTTCTATTTTTACATTTGAGTAGCAACAGAAATACTAATTTAACAAATCAGTTTATAAAATAAGTGTAGATTATTGTATTGATCTTTAGTGGAATTAGGAGGTATGGTCAGGAGCTATATGGTATGTGATTGATATGTTTATCGGAGTATTGATTATTGCTGCTATCTTACCTTTCACAAAAACGACAGCGGGGAAACAGAGAAAGCAAAAGCAATTGAAGTTGATTAAAGCTTGGATAATTATTTATGCTACACCACTAATAATTGTGGTGTAGTAATTTGACATAAAAAATTTAAATTTTAAATTACATCATTTTGATAAACCGTTTTACCGCCAACAATAGTTGTTAACACGTTAACGTTTTGGATATCATTAGTTGGTATGGTAAATGGGTTGCGATCTAAAATAATTAAATCAGCAAATTTACCTTTTTCAATTGAACCAATATATTCATCTTGATTTAATACATATGCAGCATTGATAGTAGCACTACGCAATACTTCAGTAATAGTTAAATTACGATCGCTGTCTAATCGTGGATGATCAGCATCAATTTGTCGAGTCATAGCAATTTGGAAATCATACCATTCGTTTAAAGGATCAATTGGCCAATCGCTACCAAATGCACAGTTTACACCAGCATCAATGTATTGCCCGTGCGCTTCTAATCCATTATAACGTTCTGGACCAAATAGAGTTTGATACTGCTCAACCATTGCTGAACTACAACCAGCCCACTGAAAAGAAAATACTACGCAAGCATTTAATTGTTTATATCTGGCAAACTGGTGTGTTGCGCTTAGTTCGTTATGTGCAGTGCTTGGACGGATATCTGCATCAGGTAAGGCTTTTCGCATTTTTTCAATAGCGTCAAGTACTACTTCAATTGCCCCTTCACCAACAGTATGCATATGTGGATGAAAACCTGCTTTTGCGGATTCAAGTATTAATGCATCTAACATTTCAGTGGAATAATAAAGATCACCGTAACGATCTTTTTCGTTTTCTAACTGATATGGTTTAAGTAATCGTGCCGTCATCAAAGGTGCTTGCATTACGCCATCTACAAATAACTTAGTATGTGATATTTTAATGCCTGGTCTAGGTTGCCAGTTTTTATCATCATAACGAGTGGCAAACTGTTTTACTTTCTCAATGACATTTGGAATATCGGCAATTGATGACACATCATCAGGTGGCAATTCCCGAGCGCCGAACAGGCGGATAGAAAGCCCATCTTGTTGCTGTAGTCTTAAAAAGGCATCGGCTTGAGTTTCAGTAATTCGAGCATCCATAACAGCAGTAACGCCTTGTTTATTTAATTCTGCTTGCGATAATTTAGCAATATTAAGTGCTTGTTCATCAGTTAATTTAGAAATACTATCAAAAGCACGCATGGCTGGGGCATCTTCTAATATACCATTTAATTCGCCGTCATCAGTACGACCAATTTTACCATCCGATGGTTCTGGAGTGTTTCTATCTAAACCAAATTTCTCTAATGCTATACTGTTAGCAACCAAAGTATGGCAATCATTTGAAAACAAAATAACAGGGCGTTTTGTATTGAGTTTATCAAGATCAAAACGAGTAATATCTGTACCAATTGGCAACACTTCTTGGCGTAACCAACCACGGACTTGCAACCAATTAGCGTTATGATTGGGATTATCTTTATCTAAATAGTCTTGGATAATAGCTAAAGTCTCATCAATAGTTAAACTTTGGTAATTTAAATTACATGATGATAATTGCATGCCACCCCAAAAGGTGTGTAAATGTGAGTCAATAATGCCAGGCATCATTGTTTTACCTTGCAAATCATAAATTATTGTATGATTATCAACATAGTGACTGTTATTTATTTCTTGCGTGGAGCCTGTTGCAATAATATAGCCATTTTCAATTGCGATAGCTTCACACACGCTGTCTTGCTTATCTGCGGTGTAAATATAGCCATTAATATAAATAACATCAGCTTTAACCATTATGTAGGATTCCTTAAATAAAGATAGAAATGAAAGGCTCACGATAACAGATTTATAAAAAATTTGTCAAACGCAATAATTTTCTTTATTGTGTGAGCAGATTATGCTACAAATAGCTATTTAGTTACAGCGTCACAAGGTGAACGGATGAAATATCAACAGTTAGAAAACCTTGAATGCGGTTGGAAATGGAATTACCTAGTTAAAAGGCACTTAGAAGGCGAGTTAATTACACGCTATATTGAAAAAAGTGCTGCGCAACATGCGGTCAATGAGTTATTGTTGTTGGAACATAACCCAACTGGTGTTGTTGATTGGATAAAACAGCATTTAAATCCTGACTTAGATAATCGCCTGAAGCAAACTATTCGGGCAAGGCGAAAGCGTCATTTTAATGCAGAACAACAAAATACTCGAAAAAAATCCATTGATTTGGAATTTTTAGTTTGGCAACGATTGGCTAATTTAGCTAAACGCCGTGGATGCACGTTGTCACAAACCATTACTCAATTAATTGAAGATGCAGAGCAGAAAGAACAATATGCAACGAAAGTATCAACAATTAAAGATGATTTACTATCACTCTTAGATGTAAATATTGATAGTAAATAATACAAACAACAGAATAGAAAGGTTTAATTATGGGAAAATCCCTTGTTATTGTCGAATCACCAGCTAAAGCAAAAACGATCAATAAATATCTTGGTAAAGATTTCGTGGTTAAATCAAGTGTAGGTCATATTCGCGATCTACCTGTGAGTGGTAGTAGCCAACGAGCTGAAAAATCAACAAAAGACAAAAAAGATAAAGCAGATAAAAAAGTTAAACGTTCAGAAAGACAGGTCTTGGTTGATCGCATGAGCGTCGATCCATATAACGGTTGGAAAGCGCATTACGAAATTCTACCAGGTAAAGAAAGGGTAGTATCTGAACTGAAAAAACTGGCTAAAGATGCTGACATGATCTATCTCGCAACCGATTTAGATAGAGAAGGGGAAGCCATTGCATGGCATCTTAAAGACGTGATAGGTGGTGAAGATAGCAAATATCGTCGTGTTGTTTTTAACGAAATTACCAAAACGGCGATCAAAAATGCTTTTAATGAACCATCGATGCTTGATATGGATCGGGTTAACGCCCAGCAAGCACGTCGATTTATGGATCGGGTAGTTGGCTTTATGCTATCGCCATTACTTTGGAAAAAGGTTGCTAGGGGCTTATCAGCTGGACGTGTACAATCTGTTGCTGTACGCCTTGTTGTTGAGCGTGAACGCGAAATTCATGCTTTCATTCCTGAAGAATACTGGGAGCTGTTTGCTGATTTGAGCACGGCTAAAAATGAGCCATTAAGTTTACAAGTTACTCATTATAAAAACGATGCATTCGAACCTAAAAATAAAGTTGCCATTGATATTGCGCTAGCTGAACTTAGTAAAAACCAATATCAAGTAACTAATATTGAACAAAAGCCAACTAAAAGTAATCCAACAGCACCTTTTATTACCTCAACTTTACAGCAAGCAGCAAGTACTCGTCTTGGTTTTGGTGTTAAAAAAACCATGATGTTGGCTCAAAGATTATATGAAGCAGGTTACATTACCTATATGCGTACTGACTCGACCAATTTAAGTCAGGATGCGCTAGCGATGGTACGTGATTATATTGGTAAAAATTTTGGCGATAAATATCTACCAAAATCGGCTAATGTATACAGTAGTAAAAAGAACTCGCAAGAAGCGCATGAAGCGATTCGCCCATCAGATGTTACTATCTTAGCTGATAATCTTAGTGATGTTGAAGCTGATGCCGCTAAATTATACCAACTAATTTGGCGCCAATTTGTAGCTTGCCAAATGACATCGGCTGAATATAACTCAACAACAATTTCGGTTAATTCAGGTGATTTTACTTTAAAAGCCAAAGGTCGGACATTGCGTTTTGATGGTTGGACTAAAGTGCAGCCACAGCTAGCCAAAAATAATGAAGATAAAATATTACCATCACTATCGATAAACGATAAGCTTGATTTAATTAACTTAAATCCAAATCAACATTTTACCAAACCACCAGCAAGATATAACGAAGCATCTCTTGTTAAAGAGCTTGAAAAGCGAGAAATTGGGCGACCATCGACTTATGCAACCATTATTTCGACAATTCAAGATCGTGGTTATGTGCGTTTAGATAATCGTCGGTTTTATGCTGAAAAAATTGGTGAAATTGTTACCGATAGACTTAGTGAAAACTTTAATGATCTAATGAGTTATGATTTTACAGCACGTATGGAACATGCTCTGGATGAGATTGCTCATAAAAAACAAGAATGGCGTGAAGTGCTTGATCAGTTTTTTAGTGACTTTAGTCAGCATCTTGAGGTTGCTGAACAAGCACCAGATAAAGGTGGAATGCAGCTTAATCCATTGGTGCTAACACCTGAAATTAAATGTCCAAATTGTGGGCGTGAAATGGGTATTAAAACTGCCGGTACCGGTGTATTTTTAGCTTGTTCAGGCTATGCGTTGCCACCTAAGGAGCGTTGTAAACAGACCATTAACTTAATTCCTGAGCACGAAACATTAAATATTCTAGAAGAAGCTGAAACAGCAGAAACTGATGCTTTAAGAGCCCGTAAACGCTGTCCAAAATGCCACACGGCTATGGATAGTTATCTACTTGATAATGAACGAAAACTGCATATCTGTGGCAATAACCCGATTTGTGATGGTTTTATTGTCGAAAAAGGTAACTTTAAGGTTAAAAGTTATGAAGGGCCAATTATTGAATGCGAAAAATGTGGTTCAGAAATGCATTTAAAATCAGGGCGATTTGGCCTATATATGGGCTGTACTAATCCTGATTGTAAAAATACGCGTAAGATCTTAAAAAATGGTGATGTTGCACCACCAAAAGAAGACCCAGTTGATCTACCAGAACTAAAATGCACCAAGTCAGATGCACATTTTGTATTACGTGACGGTGCTGCGGGTATCTTTTTGGCGGCGCATAATTTTCCAAAATCAAGAGAAACACGCGCACCTTTGATAGAAGAGTTACAACGTTTTAAAGAGCGCTTACCCGAAAAATTCATTTATTTGACCGAAGCACCAAATAAAGATCCTTATGGTAATCCATCAATTGTTCGTTTTAGCCGTAAAAATAAACAACAATATGTTACTTCTGAAGTTAATGGAAAATCGACAGGTTGGGTGATGCAATATGTAGATGGCAAATGGATCAATAGCAAAAAGTAGGTAGGCACGTCTGAATTTTGTTAAAAACTTTCAGGAAAGTATGCGTTTTAGTATAAAATAATTATTCTTTTGCGCTAAGCTGTGAAATGACTTACCTTAGCAATTCTTCCTTTTGTAATGTTATTAAAAAGGAAGAAAGGCATACAGTTAAAGGAGCGTTTGAGTGTTATGAAATTGCAACAATTACGCTATATTGTTGAGGTCGCAAATAACGACCTCAATGTATCGCTAACATCCGAAAAACTGTATACCTCTCAACCCGGTATAAGCAAACAAATAAAATTATTAGAAGACGAGCTCGGCGTTCAGATATTTACTCGAGTGGGTAAACACCTTTCTCAAATCACACCGGTTGGTGAAAAAATCATTGCTCTTGCCCGAGAGATCCTCAATAAGTCCAATGATATTAAGATTATCGCCAAAGAGTTTAGTCAACCAAATCAAGGCTCATTAACAATTACCACTACCTATACTCAAGCTCGTTATACATTGCCAGTTGTGATTCAACAGTTTATGCAGCAATATCCAAGTATTACATTGCATATGGAGCAAGGATCTTCTCCTCAATGTATTTTACAAACTCAAGAAGGTCTGGCTGAATTTGCGATTGTGACCGATATCTCACAGCTTAGCGATGATATGATAGCCTTACCTTGTTATCACTGGAACCAGGCTGTGATTGTGATGAAAGATCATCCGCTTGCCAAAAGTAAATTAATTTCGATTGAAGAGCTTTCAAAATATCCGTTAGTTAGCTATGATTTTTCTAATGATGGTTCAGATTTAAATCAAGCTTTCTTGCGTGCTAACCAATCACCTAATATTGTTTTTAGCACAACGGATGCCGAATTAATTAAAACTTATGTTAAATTAGGTGTCGGCGTTGGTATTGTAGCAAAAATGGCGGTGATCAATACATCAGATGACGATTTAGTTGTACTTAATGCTGGACATATTTTTCCTTACAGCACGACCTATATTGTTTTTCCTCGCTCATTATATTTACGCAGTTATATGTATGATTTTATCAGTCAGTTTTCACCTCATTTGAATCGACAAGCTGTAGACAAACTTATGTTATGTGAAAACAATTCCGAAGTATTAACGATGTTTAACGGGGTAAAATTACCCGTTTACTAATTTATTCTATCTTTTTTTATGAGAATAAAAAATTGAAACAAAGTGCGACATAACTCGCACTTTGGATGGGTTATAACTATTTATGTCTTGCTTTTAAAATACCAATGACATCTTGTAAAGACAGATTCTGGTCTTGGAGTAAAACTAATAAATGATAAATTAAATCGGCAGATTCATTTTTTAGTTCCTCGCTGTCATGAACTGTTGCTGCAAGGGCTGTTTCAACGCCTTCTTCTCCCACTTTTTGAGCTATGCGTTTAGTGCCGTCATGATACAGTTTTGCGGTATATGATGATTTAGGATCGGCATTTTTACGCCCTGCAATTATCTGTTCTAATTCAAATAAAAATCCCCATTGAGTTTTAGTCGAAGCAAAACAACTTGTTGAGCCGGTATGGCAAGTTGGGCCAACTGGATCAACTAAAATCAATAACGTATCATTATCACAATCCGTTGAAATACTCACAACATTAAGAAAATTGCCAGAAGTTTCACCCTTTGTCCAAAGGCGCTGTTTGGTTCGTGAATAAAAAGTGACTTTGCCGCTATTTTGTGTTTGTGCTAACGCTTCTTGATTCATATAGCCAAGCATTAACACATCGCCCGAAACATAATGCTGAATAATGACCGGCATTAAATTATCCACTTTTTGCCAATCCAGTTGTTGTAAATCTAATTGGGTATTGCAATTTTGCGTTAACATAATCGAATATTTACTCCATGCTGTGCCAAATATTGTTTAAGTTCACCAATATTAATAATTTGTTTATGAAAAACTGAGGCAGCTAATGCTCCATCAACTTGTGCTTCATTAAATGCCTGTAAAAAATGCTCAATAGTACCAGCACCGCCTGAAGCAATTAGTGGCACGTTGCATACTTCTCGAACGGCGTTTAGTTGAATAATATCATATCCATTACGAACACCGTCTTGGTTCATCATATTAAGAACAATTTCACCTGCACCACGTTTTTGTACCTCCTGTACCCAGTCGAGAGTGTTCCATTTTGTGGCAACGGTACGTTTTTCGTCACCAGTAAATTGATAAACATGATAATTGTTTGACTGTTTGTCATACCAGCTATCAATGCCAACTACAATGCACTGTACTCCGTAACGATCTGCAAGCCGTGTAATTAAACTAGGATCAGCAAGGGCAGGGGAATTAATCGAAATTTTATCAGCTCCAAAGGTTAATATTTGACCTGCATCTTCAACCGTTTTAATACCACCAGCAACACAAAAAGGGATATCAATCACTTCGGCAACTTTTGCGATCCAACTTTTATCGACAACACGGCCATCTGACGAAGCGGTGATATCATAAAAAACGAGCTCATCTGCGCCTTCTTCTGCATATCTTTTTGCTAAGGGGACTATGTCTCCAATAATTTCATGATTACGAAATTGTACACCTTTAACCACTTGTCCATCGCGAACATCTAAACAGGGAATTATTCTTTTGGCCAACATGAAATTGCCTCCTGAACTGTAAATTTTTCTTCAAGTAAAGCACGGCCAACAATGACACCTTTAACACCACTGTCTTTCAGTGCTTTGACATCACTCAATTGACCAATTCCGCCAGACGCTTGAAAAGCAATCTGTGGGTATTTACGACTAATTTCCTGATACAACTTAACGTTTGAGCCACTGAGTGTGCCATCTTTGGAAATATCTGTACACAATACATGCCTTAAGCCATAAGGAAGGTAATCATCAATCACTTGTTCTAGTGTCTGACAGGAATCTTCTTGCCATCCATGAATAGCGGCATATTTATTTCCTTGGTTGTCAATGCGGACATCAAGAGCCAATACTAGCCTTTCTGCACCATATTTTGAAAACCACTGTTTGACCAATTCGGGTTGCTTAATAGCTGTCGAACCAATTACTATGCGAGCAGCGCCGGCAGATAGCAATGATTGTATATCTTTTTCAGTACGAATTCCTCCACCAACTTGAACTGGTATTTGCACACCATTAATCAGATTTTGTATTAGTAAAATTTGGCGTTTTTGGGGATCTTTCGCACCTGTTAAATCAACAAGATGTAACAGTTTAGCACCTTGTTTTTCATAATCCTGTAAGCGTAAAAGAGGATCGTTACCATAATCACGTTTTTGTCCATAATCACCTTGATGTAATCGCACCACATTGCCATCAATTAAATCAAGAGCAGGAATGATGGTTGGAAAAGTTGTCATAGCTACATCTCCAAAAAGTTTTTTAGCAATTTTGCACCGGCCAAGCCAGAACGCTCGGGATGAAATTGCACGCCGTAAAAGTTGTCTTTTTGCACGGCTGCGGTAAAGCTTTCGCCGTAATTGGTTTCTGCTATTGTTGCTGAGCATAATGGCATCGCGTATCCATGTACAAAGTAAAAATAAGCATCATCAGGAATATCTCGAAATAGATGATGACCGGCTTTAGGTGAAACCTGATTCCACCCCATATGTGGTAAAGGTAAACCACAATCAGGAATTTCTCTAACTTTTTCGTGAATAATTCCCAATGTGTTAACATGTCCTTCGGTACTATAATCGGCTAGAAGTTGCATACCAAGGCAGATCCCTAATACAGGTTGAGTACAGACTTTGATAAGTTCAATTAAATGACGCTCTTTTAATTTTTCCATTGCTGAACTTGCGGATCCTACTCCAGGTAAAAACAACTTATCTGAGCTGAGCACGATATCAGGGTCAAGGCTAATTATTGGATCATAACCTAATCGTTGCACGGCATATTTGACCGAAGATAGATTAGCACAGCCAGTATCGAGGATGACAATCTTCATTTATAGCACTCCTTTTGAGCTTGGTAATCGGTCACTTTCAATTTTGATGGCTTGTTTTAATGTTCTAGCAAAAGATTTAAATAAACTTTCTACTTTATGATGATCATTATCGCCTTCTGTTTCAATATGCAATGTAATAGCCATAGCATAACTTATTGAGTAAAAGAAATGTTCTACCATTTGCGTGCTCATATCGCCAACTTTAGGGTGAGTAAACTCTGCTTTAAATTTTAGATAAGGGCGTCCTGAAATATCTATTGCACATCTGGCCAAACACTCGTCCATAGGGATAACAGAGGCATAACGGGTAATACCACGTTTATCACCGAGTGCTATTTTTAGTGCCTCTCCTAAAGCTAGTCCAGTATCTTCTATGGTATGATGATCATCAATATGTAAATCACCATCAACTTGGATATTGAGTTTAATTCCACCATGAGTCGCAATTTGATCGAGCATATGATCAAAAAAACCAATTCCAGTATTAATTTGACTGCCACCTTGGCGATCAAGCCACACTTCAACAAGTATTTTAGTTTCTTTGGTATTGCGTACAACTTTTGCATAACGATCTTTAGTGGTTAATCGTTGGGCGATTTCGTCCCAATTTAAATTTTCAGGATGATATCGTAATCCTTGGATTTGCATGTTTTCAGCCAATTGAATATCTGTGACCCTGTCACCAATAACATAACTGTTTTGTTTATCTAATTTACCACTAGTAAGATATGGCAAAACTAATTGGATTTTAGGCTTACGACACTCACAATTATCTTCTGGAAAGTGTGGGCAAATTAATACATCCTCAAAATTAACACCTTGCGATTTAAAAATCTGCATCATTAAATTGTGTGGACCATCAAAATCAGCCTGTGGATAGCTACTAGTCCCGAGCCCATCTTGATTGGTGACCATCACTAAATGGTATCCCGCAGTTTGTAGCTTGAGTAGGGCTGGGATCACATTAGGTTCAAAAGCCAATTTTTCAAACTGATCAACCTGAAAATCAACTGGAGGTTCAGTAATTAGTGTGCCATCTCGATCAATAAATAAGTACTTTTGTAACATTTTTGCTCCTATTTAATTGTTTTGAGCGCAGAAATGACTGCTTCGCACTCGGCTTGGGTTCCAATGGTAATACGAATAATATTTTGTTGCCCAATAGATCTACTTTGATCTCGTAAAATAATACCTTGGCGCCATAAAATATTAAATACATCTTTATCATGTTGAAATTTAACACACAAATAGTTGGAATAACTTGGATAAACTTTTTCGACAATTGGCAATTGTCGAAGTAAATTGGCAAATTTTTCCTTTTGATTATTTAAATTTACCACATGTAGCTTCATGGTATTCACACCATCTTTACTCAATGCTTGAGCTGCAATATCAGCAACAGGGGTTGCTAGAGGGTATGGTGCAATAACCTTCTGTAAGGCTTCGATCACAGGTTTATTAGCAATGGTGAAACCGCAACGTAATCCAGCCAAAGCAAAGGCTTTGGATAATGTTCGTAAAATCACCAAGTGAGGATAGTCATTAAGCCAACTAACGACACTAGATTCAGGCGAAAACTCAATATAAGCCTCGTCAATAATGACCAAAGCACGATCTTTGGCAATATTAAGTAAAGCTTTGATATCATCAGAATCGATTAAATTACCGGTCGGATTATTTGGTGAACAGACATAAATTAGTTTCACAGTATCAATATTTTGTTTTATACCCCCAAGATCAAGCTGCCAATCAGAAGTGGTTGGCACAGTTTTGGTTTTAATACCTAATGTCTCAGCACTTACTTGGTACATACCATAAGTTGGTGGACAGTACAAAATGCTGTCTTTTTTAGGCTCACAAAATGCACGCATTAAAAGCTCAATGGCCTCATCAGCTCCTCGGCTAACAAGCACTTGTTCAGTTTTAACCCCTGCATATTGTGCATAACGCTGAATTACTTTTTCAGGCTGTGGTTCTGGATAACGGTTTAAGGTTTGATCGGTCAAGTCAAAATGTGGAGCAACGGGATACTCGTTTGCATTTAGCCACACATCGCCTTGACCACCAATTCGCCGAGCAGATTGATAAGGTGTTAATTGCTGAACATTTTTTCGAACTAATTGATTGATATCCATTTAAGCCACCTATTTTTGATTTATTGAATTTAATACCGCAAGCCTAAGGCTAACCGCCTGTTTGTGGGCAGTGAGTTGTTCTGCTTCTGCCATCAACTCAACCGCATGACCAATGGCTTTTAAACCTTCTGGTGATAATTTTTGCACCGTCATACGTTTTTGAAAATCAGCAAGCCCAAGGCTAGAATATGTGGCTGTATAACCATAAGTTGGTAATACATGATTGGTTCCTGATGCATAATCACCTGCTGACTCCGGTGACCAATCACCCAAGAAGATCGAGCCAGCACTAGTAATTTGTTCAACTAATTCATCCGCATTCGCAGTTTGAATAATTAAGTGTTCGGGACCATAGCGATTGCTAATAGCAACACATTCATCCAAATCTTTAGTTACAATAAGGCGACTTTCTTGTAATGCTTTTTTAGCGATATTTTGGCGCGATAGTTGCGTAAGTTGCTTATCGACTTCAATCGATACTGCTTGTGCTATTTTTTCATCAGGTGTTAACAAAATAACTTGTGAATCAGGACCATGTTCAGCTTGCGACAAAAGATCAGCAGCAATAAAAGCAGGATTTGCTGAACTATCTGCAATCACTAACACTTCAGACGGACCAGCTGGCATATCAATGGCTGCGCCATCAAATCGCTGACTGACTTGTCGTTTGGCTTCGGTAACGTAGGCATTTCCAGGACCAAAAATCTTATCGACTTTAGGAACCGACTTGGTGCCAAGCGCCATTGCGCCAATGGCTTGTGCACCGCCTAATTGATAAACCTCGCTAACACCACATAATTGTGCCGCATATAAAATTTCGTCAGCAATGGGCGGTGGTGAACATAAAATAACTTGACGACAACCGGCAATTTTAGCAGGTGTTGCAAGCATTAACACAGTAGATAATAAAGGGGCAGAACCACCCGGAATATAAAGCCCAACTGAATCAATAGGGCGCGTTACTAACTGACATTTTACGCCTGCCATTGTTTCAACCGTAATAGGTTGATAGGCTTGCGCTTGGTGGAATTTTTCAATGTTGGCAACCGCTAATTGCATGGCTTGTTTTAATTCAGGATTAACACGATTTGCGGCGGCTTTTATGTCTTCTTTTGTAAGCTTTATTTGCTCAATTTGGACTTTATCAAATTTGCGACTTAAAACCTTTAAAGCCTCATCGCCGTGCTGTTTTACTTGTGCCAAAATATCGGCTACTGCCTTGCTAATCGAATCTGAAGCATTAATTGCAGGGCGAGTCAGTAGTTTCTTTCGTTGAACGTCAGTACATTGTTGCCAATAAGAAAGTTTCATCTTATTACTCCATCATTTTTTCAATTGGTAATACAAGAATTGAACTTGCGCCTAATGTTTTTAATTTTTCCATGGTTTCCCAAAAAAGAGATTCACTACTCACCATATGTAGCGCAACACGATTTTGCTCGCCTGTTAACGGTAAAATGGTTGGATTTTCGGCACCCGGCAATAGCGCAACAATATCATCTAACACCTCAGTAGGGGCGTGGAGCATAATATATTTGGATTCACGAGCTTGAATAACGCCTTGAATGCGTGTCATGATTTTATCGATTAACGCCTGTTTTATTGGTGACATTTCGCCTTGACGTTGAATTAAGCAGGCTTTTGATTTATAGATAACTTCGATCTCTTTTAGTCCATTGGCCTCAAGCGTTGCACCACTCGAAACCAAATCACAAATTACATCGGCAAGCCCAGCACGGGGGGCAACCTCGACCGAACCATTAAGCAAACATGTTTTAAAAGTAACATTATATTGAGCAAGATAACGGCGGAGCAGGTGAGGGTAAGTGGTGGCAATACGCAAATCATTTAAACATTCTGGTCCTGTATACTCAAAATCACGAGGTGCTGCGATCGACAACCGACAGCCACCAAAATCTAAACTGCGCAATTTTTTAAATTGTGGATCTTCGCCTTCGGCCTGCCTATCTAATACTTCCTCTTCTAAAACATTTTCGCCGACAATCCCAATATCGACAACGCCATCAATAACCAATCCGGGGATATCGTCGTCACGAACACGCAAGATATCAATGGGCATATTTTCAGCAAAAGCAATCAAACGCTGTTCTTGAAGATTAATTTTAATACCACATTGGGCAAGTAACTTTTTTGATTCGTCACTTAATCGACCTGACTTTTGCATAGCAATGCGTAAACGCGAATTATCCAACATATCTTTCTCCAAAGTTATCTAAAAATTTATAAACTACAAACAAAAAACCCTCGGAAGTTTGATCTTCCGAGGGTTTCTGCTTGCTTTTGCGACATCACCGGAAGACCAAAGTCTTCCAGCACCAATTGCCCGAAGACTATTCAGGAATGATGGTGATGATGTGTACTAATAGCATTAGTAATAAAAACGCAAAAACAATTCATAAAAATAAAAAACCTTTAACTGAGTTGATAATTAAAGCTACTGAACAAAATATAACAGAATTTATTTGCTCGCAACTTTTTTTTGTTTTTTATGTAAAAAAATCTTTATACAAAAAATAGTCAACAAGTTTAGGTGTAAATTTTTAAAATAGCGTTATTTAATCACTTTTGACTGATGACTAACTTTATAACGGCAATAGAGCTCAAGTTTGTCTAAAAAATGTGGTAAGTTTTGGTCTGTAAATTCACTTTTTATAAAATAACACCCATCGCCTGTGATTTTATAAAATTCGATGATTTCTTTAAACGACATGACCATGTTTTCGAACGAGGTGAATTGATTTGAATTCATATAAATAGTTATAAACTGAAGCTGATTTGTTTTTTCTTTAATAGTAAATTTTTCAATAATATGATTATCATACAATTCTTGAACTCGCTGTCCAACAGCCTGTCCTGACAAATATACTTTTTCGCCAATTTCTTTCCATGATTGACGACTATTTTTTTTAAGTTCATCTAAAATAGCGCGATCTTTTTTATCCATACTTGTTTATCTTTTTCATTTTGAAAGTAGGTAAGTAATAATACTTTCAATTCATTATGTAACAGATAGCGTAATTATCGCATAATTATCAACTCAAACATAATTTAAGGACAAAACAATGAAACAAGGTTTAATAATTATCGACGTACAAAATGACTATTTCCCAACGGGTAAATTTACTTTAAACAATACAGAATTAACTTTACAAAATACCTTAAAACTACAAAAACACTTTAGAGCACAACAATTACCGATCTTTTATATTCAGCATATAAAGTCTGATCCTCATGCGGATTTTTTTGCTAACGGAAGTTTAGGCGCTGAAATTCATCCAAGTTTGTTACCGCTTGGTAACTTGCATGAGTATCTTGTCAAAAAAACATTCCCTAATAGTTTTTATCAAACTGAGCTACAAAAAAAATTACAACAAGAACAGATCCAGCAGATGGTTATTTGTGGAATGATGAGCCATATGTGTGTTGACTCAACAACACGTCACGCATCCGAACTAGGTTATCAACCGATATTAATCCACGATGCTTGTACAACTTGTGATCTCGAATTTGATGGTAAAACGATTCCATCCCAAGTGGTACATAACAACTTTATGTCTGCCTTAACCAATTTTGCATCGGTTGTAAGTTGTGAAATGTTTGTTCAAACCAAACTGGCTATTTTATAAATTATAGCATTGTAATTAAATGATTATGGATAATGGATGCCAAAAAAGCGATAACATAATTATAAACAATCTAAATTGGCTCGATTAACCCACTCAACCCTAAGTAAAGATCAGTCAGAAAAAGTATTTATTTTATTGAGGTTTTTATTCAACTGTTTTGTCAAAAAAACAACTAATATCTCCCCCTCTAATACGCCAAATATTTAGCTAATACACTAAAGCGACCACTTCCTAGCAATGCTAAACTGAGTGCTGTTAGCGCCATAAAGGCAGGATATTCCCAACCGCCACCTGCGTTACTAAATGACCAACCATTCACTGAGTGAATAAATGTAATAACAATCATTTGAATCACTCCCAATAAACTAACAATGCGGGTTAAAAGACCTAAAAGCAATAACAAACCGCCGCCAATTTCAAACATAATCGCTAAATAACCAATGAACCAAGGAACCAAGGAAAGCCAAGTGATTGAAAATATTGCGCAGTACCTGAGGGAGTAAAGACGAGTAGTTTAGTAAAACCGTGCGCCAAGAACATGACACCCAAGGCAATTCGTAACATGAGTGAAGCTAGATCTGTTTGATATTGTTTCATTTTATTTTTCCTGTAAGTTAATTATTGTGATTGGTTAGCACCATTTGTTTATGATAATGGTTATTATTTTGTAGATAAATAAGCTATTATGTGATTTATTGTCAAAATAAGTGGGACAATTGTTTGGTGTTGGTGAAAGGCAGATGGATAGATCTAATAAATTACTAGAAATGATGGTTTTTGTGGCGGTAGTTGATTGTAATAGTTTTGTTGATGCGTCAGTTAAGTTAAATATGTCTAAGCAGGCAGTGTCACGTTATATTCAAGCATTAGAAAATCGCTTGCAAGTTCGGTTGTTACAACGTACAACTCGCAAAATGGTCATTACCCATGAGGGGCAAATTTTTTATTTGCAAACTAAAGCCATTATTAATGCTACTACAGAAGCAGAAAATAGCCTCACTTTAGATCATGCAAGTCCACAAGGTATTCTTCGGGTTAATGTGCCTGTTAGTTTTGGTATTTTGCATTTGGCGCCTTTATGGCAAAAATTTATCAATAAATACCCTAAAATTGAGCTAGATATTACGTTGTCAGATCGTGTGGTTGATCTGCTTGAGGAGGGCTACGATCTTGCTGTTCGAATTGGTCGGCTAGAAAGTTTGTCGCTGATTAGCCGTAAGTTGGCAACTACGCAAATCATAGCCGCCGCGTCGCCTGATTATATTGCTAAATATGGCATGCCGAATGATCCTGATGATTTGTTGAATCATAAAATTGTGATGTATAGTCAGTGGGCAAAAAAAGAGCAATGGCATTTTTATAAAGACAATGCCCATTACTCGGTGAATTTAAAAGCGAATATCTATTGTAATAATGGCGATACTTGCCGCCAAATTATGTTACAAGGAGGTGGTATTTCGTTGCAACCTGATTTTATTATTGGTAAAGATATTAAAATAGGCCGTTTAGTTCGTGTTTTGTTGAATTATAAAGTCGAGAATTTGAATATTTATGCCGTTTATCCAAGCCGTAAATTATTACCGCTCCGAACTCGATGTTTAATCGATTTTTTAGTTAGCGAACTAAAAAATTATCAATGGTCAGTTAGTTAAAACATAACCGTTATTATTTGATATGTAAAAAATCTTTAGACAAAAAATAGTCAAATGTATTACTGATTTTACAATAACACAGAAATGATTTACATTATGCTAGTTATTAATTGATTATTCAGAAACAATCTTTACTATATATTGTTTTCAAGATTTATTGTCATTATATGAATATCAATAATAAGGCTTTGTGGCAGCAATTCTATATAAATAAAGTAAATCAAATTATTATCTATAATAGGTATGTTTTTTTATAATGAATAACACATTATAAAAAAGCATCATTTAAGAAATTTTAGTGCAATATTAATTTTTACTATAATTTAACACTCATGTTTTATATTTTCTTATTGATTGTTTTTTAAAGAAATAAAACTCTATTATTAACAAGCTTAGAGCAAAGTTTTAATGTTTTTTTGAGTTTTTAAGACAGTTAGTAGATCTTGATTTACACAAGATCGAAAAGAATAAGTATAATAATACCTAAGTTACTATATTTTACATTTGAATATAACAAAGGTTTTCATTAAAGAATGTCTTTAATTAAACATAATGAGTGCGAAATCGCATTTAATAATATCAAGTTTCAACAACGAAAAATATCGTTTTACATGTAATAAATATATTTGATTTTGTTACCCACTTATTTTAGCTAGGTCTATAAATATAATATCTAATCTGAAGTTACCGACCATTTACCGAATTTGTATTTTTAGTAATATTATTTTAGGAGTTTTAAAAAATGAATCTGATCTGGTCAGCAGTTGGGCAAGTTGTTAGTTCTTGTCTTCCGGTTTTTTTGTTAATTTTTCTTGGTTGGTTATGTGTGCAGCAAGGGATCTTTTCGAAGGATTCTAAAAAATTATTATCAGGACTGGTATCAAACTTTGTCTTTCCTGCTTTACTTTTTGTGCATACGTCTCATGCTAAGCCATCGCAAATATTCAATGGCATTTGGATGATTGCATTTTTCTGTACTATGTCATTTTTATGGATAATTTGTTTTTTAACCAATAAATACATTTTGCATAAAGAGTTAAAGTCAACAGCTATGAATGCAATGCTATGCTGTTTTCCAAACATGGGCGGGATGGGTGTTCCTTTCTTGACGTTAATGTTAGGAGCCGCATCAACTATTTCCGTTGCGATTGCTAATTTTGTTGTTGCATTATCATTGATTCCAATGACAATATTTTTATTAGAACTTTGTGATACTAAATTGTCTGGTGGTAAAGTCACCGGTGGTATGATCTTTAGTGCAGTAAAAAATTCACTTATGAAGCCAATGTTTTTAGCCGTTATTTTAGGGTTAATTGTGAGCGTTACCGATGGAACTAAATGGCTACCACATTTTGTGTTTAACACTTTTGATATTATGTCAAATGCCTGTAACTTCATTTCACTTATTGCGGTCGGTGTTGGTATTCATGGTGTTAAATTGAAATTATCTAAACCATTAATGATTAATGTTGTGTTGAAAAGTTTTATTACACCAATTGTTGCACTTATTTCCGTATATCTATTTGGCATAACAGGTATGGAAGCAGAAGAATTAGTTTTCTTATTGGCAATGCCAACGGCATCAACAGCGGTTATTTTGGCTTACAATTGGAATGTTGAGCAAGAACAAGCATCAAGCATTTTCTTTGCATCAACAGTTTTATCTATCTTCATTTTACCAACCTTATTGCTTATTATGGACTTCACCATTCCAGGTGTTGCTTAATTAAAAGCTAAATATAAATGCTCTCATTTAATTTTAGATGAGAGCTTTTATTATCAATTACACGTTTCTTTGGCAATCCATGCTGGAATTACTCGGGTTGTTTACAGTAATAATAACCACCGTATTTCGAAAATCAACTAAACTTGCTGCTTACAAATGAATGGAAAAGTAAAAAGAGTAATACCAACTTTGGATTAAAATACGGCATAATCAACAAGTATATAATGATTCAAAAGGTGAAGACTAAGTCTTAATTGATTAATTATTATAATTTTGTTAACCCCCATAAGGTGATTTTAGAAAAAACGCCTTATGGGGTTTTGGAGTGGTTACTTAACCATGAAGTGTAAATAACCCAGTTTTTTTCTACATATTAACAGTAGCAAGAAATGTAGCGATAATATTGGTAACTAAACTAAAAAGAGCCATTGTTTTTTTAGTTTATTAATTAGAAGCTATAGCGAACACCAGCTAATAAATCAATTGAACTTAGCTCAGCACTAGCATTAGTTCGATAGTATTCATTATGTTTTTTGATGTTTACTTTACCTGCATCCACATAACGAGCAGTGAAATCAACAACCATATTATTATTCAACTTATAAGCTACGCCAGCAGCAACATTCCATGCAAACTTTGTTTTTGTTTTTGATAATGAACGTTCATAATCAACACCATCAACAGAAACGTTATATTTTTCCTTATGGCTATTTTCTAGTTTAGTGAAGGCAACACCAAATCCCGCACCAATAAATGGAGTAATTGGTGAGTCAATATCAATATCATAATAACCATTTAACATTAATGTATTCATGCGGGCTTTGACTTTTTGAGTAGTACGAAGACGATATTCTTCATAATCAGTGTATCTATTTTCTTTTTTATCTGTATTGCCACGTAAGGTAAGAGATAATTCTACACGTGCAGGAATATCATAATTAGAAAAGTTGTAACCTAAATTTAAAGCACCTGCTAATTTAGTTTTATGCATTGAGTCAAAAATACCATCGTTGATAACACCGCCGTGATTATAATGTAAGGTATCCTTAATATTTTTCACTTTTATTATAGAAGCTCCTAATTGACCTCCTAGGTAAAGTTCATTTGTTTCAGCATAAGCAAAATTTGAAAAACAAGCAAAAGTTGTTAGTGCAATTAATGTCTTCTTCATTTTATTTCCTTTATTTATTATGGTTGTTTAAGATTTGCCAATTATAAAGCAAATAAATTAAAAATCAATTTGAGGTATTAGGAAATTATTTCAACGAAAAACAAAAGCCGTAACTGTAACTATCCCTTAAAATAGTACAGCAAGAAAGTAGAAAATTCTCTATAGTAACAAATGCTTGCCGAGTTAAATCTAAAATCGCAGCCTCAGGAAGAGATCATAAAAAAGCTGTAGTGCCCACAATGCAACGAAAAACATGGGCAAGAGAGCTACAAGCCACTAAATTAATCTCAATTGCCATTAGCTGTCACATTGTGTAATTAAGTCGTTGTGTCTACTATTATCAACCTCACACAGTATTACCATATTTTATACTTGAATCTTGTACTAAGTTTGAGGTATTCAAAATAGTTACAAACTTACAAATATACAAAATTTAGGGTGGGTTTAGTTTACTATGAAGTGTAAACAACACGTTTTTTTCTACATATAAATTGATTTACAGGGGCTTTTATAATTAACAGACTACAATCGATAGTTTCCAATCCTCAATTTCTTTCCAATATTTTTTTTCTTGTTCTAAATCAAATAATATCAATTTATTATTTTCAACAAATTCCCGATTAATTTCTATAGTCACTTTAGTTAGTTTATTTTTTATTAATTTTAAACGAAATGCTTGTAAATTAATTTCTGTATTTCGCTGATTATTGATGAGTATAGATAATCTTAGGATTTGCATTAGCGGTATTATATGTTTGTATTCGAACAAACTAAAATAGGGTAGTGTATCTATATTGATAGTCTTTCTATGGTAACGTACAAGAGTAGACAAAAGTAATTGCTGTTCTTCGTTAAATCCGGGTAAATTACTATTTTGTAAAATATAGCTTGAATGTTTATGAACTGAAGAAAAGTTAATTTTTAACCCTACCTCATGTAACAAAGCAGCCCAATATAAAATAGATTCAAGGCTTGCCGGAATAGATGTTGGTGCTTGTTGTTGCCATTGAGAAAATAAATATTTTGCAGTTTTAACGACTTGCGTAGCATGGCGTTGGTCTATATTGTAATGTTCAGAAAGAGTTTGCGCGGTATTTTGTCTAATATCTCGGAAATTAAGACCTCCAACCAACTCATAAAGCACCCCTTCACGTAATGCGCATGGGCTAAATTGTAAAGTATTTAATCCAAATGCGTTAAAAACCCCACTAAATATAGCTAGCCCGCTGACAAATACACTTTTTCTTTCACTAGAAAGTGAAGGGTAGTTAATATCTTGAAAAGAGTTGAATTCTAAAACATAACTAATTAAATCATCGAGCCTTTTTTGGGTAATAATTCCATCACAAACCCCAATATCTAATAAGATACGATAAATAGACTTGATGGTTCCTGATGTACCAAATGCAACAGTAATATTTTGTTTTTTTATAATATTAATCAAGCTTTCAATTTGTTGTTCGGCGGCAAGCTTTGCTCGTTCAAATGAAATAACGTTAATTTTTTTTTCATGAAAAAACTGTTTAGCATAAGTTATGCATCCCATAGGGCGACTAGCAACAATCAACGGTTTTAGATCATTTCCTCTACCTATTGCAATTTCTGTAGAGCCTCCACCGATATCTATTACAAATTTAGTATCATTTGTCGATGTTGATTCTGATGTCATAGTACCTAAATAAATAAGACGTGCTTCTTCTTGTCCTGATATGATTTCTATAGGAAATGGAAATACTTTAGCCGCAGCCATTAAAAATTTATATCTATTTTTTGCAACCCGTAATGTATGAGTTGCTACAACACGAACATTTTCGGGAGGAAAGCCAATTAATCTTTCGGAAAATAGTGTAAGACATTCCAGACCTCGCATAATGCTTGATTCACTTAGATGGTTATTAGCATTAAGCCCTGTGGCAAGATGAATATTTTTTTTATTTTTATAAATGATCTGTATAGCACCATCTATAATACGAGCAATAACCATGTGAAAACTATTTGAACCAAGATCAACTACCGCATATTCATTGAATTTATTCACTTTAAATCCCTTATTCAACCGTTTCTAACTGATTCAAATAATCATAAATGGCATATTGTGCTCTAATTTTTTTCTTATTACCTCTTTGTACATAATTATTAGTTGCATCTTTATCAATAATACGAGCCTTTACATTATCATTGCATTGAATATTAAAAATATTATGGATAGTTGATTTTATTATTGGATCGAAGATTTTTACACCTACTTCAATACGATTATCTAGGTTACGAGGCATCCAATCAGCAGAAGAAATATAAGTATCTTTTTTCCCATCATTTTCAAAAATATACACACGAGCATGTTCTAAAAACTGATCAACAATACTTGTGACAGTAATATTTTCGCTTAAATTAGGAATTTTGGGTATCAAGACACAAGTTCCTCTTACTACAATTCTAATTTTTACACCTGCACAAGATGCACGGTATAATTGGTCTATCATATCTTTATCGGTTATTGCATTGAGTTTTAAATAGATACCAGCTACTTTACCTGCTTTAGCATTATTTATTTCTTGTTGGATAAATTCATAAAATCTCAATCGGGTATTTTGTGGAGACACAAGTAAATGATGGAATGAAACTGGTTTAAATGGGTTTTCAATGAAATTAAATACATTTTTAACTTCATCTGTAATTACAGGATCTGCAGTTAATAACGAAAAATCGGTATAAATTCTTGCAGTCCTTTCATTAAAATTACCTGAACCAATATGGGCGTAACGAACAATTTCGTTATTCTCTTTACGATCAATCAAAAATAATTTAGCGTGGATCTTTAGTTTTGGTTGTGAATAGATAACTTTAATTCCACTACTAATTAATCGTTTTGCCCATTTTATATTTGCCTCTTCATCAAACCTTGCTTGCAATTCAACAACTACAGTGACCTTTTTACCATTATTGGCAGCATTAATGGCCGCATGAATAAAGCGGGAATCTTTTGCAACTCTGTAGATATTCATGCGAATATGCGTAACAGATGGATCAAACGAAGCTTGGCGCATAATCTCTAATACATGTCCAAAAGAGTAATAGGGATAATAAAGCAATACATCTCGATCTTTAATCGCATCAAACGAATTACGAAATTGTTTAAATCGATTATAGCTTAGGCTTGGAATTTTTTTATTTAATAGCTTTTTTTGACCAAAATCAGGAAATTTCACAAGATCTTTAAAATTAGGATAGCGTCCACTTGGCATTGCGTCTTGTTCAGTTAATAACAATTTATTAATCAATAACTCAAATAATGCTTTTGGCATATCTTTTTGATAAGTAAAACGAACTGGCTGAGCAGTCAAACGTTGTTTTAAACCTTGTGACATAAGTTCAAGCAAACTGTCTAATTCTGTGTTTAATTCGTATTCAGCATCTCTATTAATATTAATAGAATAGGCATTTAATTCTTTGGCATCAAAAAACACTTTAAAAATATCGGGTAAACAGTAACGTAATATGTTATCCAAAAAAATGATCGATTTATTTTTAGTTGAAACTTCTGACGGTAATAAAACAAAACGAGAAATATTATCCGTCGGTAACTCAAGTAACGCATAATTGGTTTTATCTTCACAAATAATTTCTACAGCCAAATAGGCATGATCATCTTTTAAAAATTGAATAAGTTCGGTATGACTATCGAGTAAAATAGGGGTGATATATTGTCTAAGATTTTGTTTATAATAGTTTTTTATCCAACCTTCTTGATAAGAAGAAAGTTGTCTTTCGTTAATCAAAAAGATTTGATTTCTCGCCATTTCTAATAATAGTTCATTATAAAGCTGGTCAAACTGTAATTCTAGTTGAATAACTTTTTGGTTTACTTGGCGTAATAAGTTTTTAGAGTTAGAAGATGAGTTGGCTTGTTCTTGTTCAATAAGTACATATTTTTTTAAGTTGGCAAACTGTACTTTATAAAATTCATCAAGATTACTTGAGTATATACCTAAAAAATGTATCCTCTCTATAAGTGGATTACTTTTATCAGCAGCTTCTTGTAAAACTCGCTGATTGAAAGATAACCAACTTAGTTCCTTAGGTAAATATACTTTTTCTTCAATCATTTTAATCTTTCAAATTCTATTAATAGTATTTTATACAGGATATCTTATGTAAAAAAAAAAGCTAGCATGTAGCTAACTTTTTTATTTCAGGACAAATAATAAGTATGCCGTTTTAAATACGGTGAACAGATGTTGTGTTAGTAGTTCCACTTGGTACTAAAGCACCAGATACCATTACAATGATATCACCTTGTTGTAAACCGCATACTTTCACAGCCATCTCTTTACCTAAACGATAAAAATCGTCAGTTGAGTTAATTGAATCAATTAAAATAGGCTCTACACCTTTTGTCACGGCTAACTGATTAACTGTCTTTTGACTTGAAGATAATGCTAAAATACGAGCTCTAGGAAAATAATGACGAACTTCCCTAGCTGATTTACCGCTACGAGTTGCTACAACAATTAATGGAGCATTTAAACGCTCAGCAATTTCTACAGCACCACAGCAAACAGCTGAAGTTATACTCAACTTCTCTTCTTTTGATGTCAATTCTAACGATGCTGGAATTGTGTTATCAGTTCGGTTACAGATAGTTGCCATAACATTCACAGTTTCGAGCGGATATTTACCTTTAGCACTTTCACCCGAAAGCATAACTGCATCTGTACCATCAATAATTGCATTAGCTACATCACCAGCTTCCGCACGAGTTGGACGTGGGTTTTTAATCATTGAATCAAGCATTTGTGTTGCTGTTATGACTGGTTTAGATGCTTTATTACATTTTTTGATCATCATTTTTTGAGCAAAAATAACTTCTTCAACAGCGATCTCAACCCCTAAATCACCACGTGCAACCATAATACCGTCAGAAGCATCAAGAATTTCATCAAAATTATCTAAACCTTCTTGGTTTTCAATTTTAGATATAATTTTAATGTTTTCACCACCATGAGCTTTTAAGTGAGTACGAATATCATCTACATCAGAACGTTTCCGAATGAATGATGCAGCAATAAAGTCAACACCTTGTTCACAACCAAAAATCAGGTCATTTTTATCTTTTTCTGCTAGTGCTGGCAATTTAATTGAAACTCCAGGTAAATTAATACCTTTATTTTCACCGAGTTCACCGTTATTTAAAACAGTACAAATAACCTCATTACCTTTAATTTCTTTAACGTCCATAGCAATTAAGCCATCATCAACTAAAACACGATTACCTGGTTTAAGGTCATGCGCAAAACCATCGTAAGTTACGGCTACACGGTCTTTGTTTCCGATAACATTTTTGTCTGTAGTAAACGTGAATGTTTGACCTGCAACTAGGGATACATCATTACCGCCTTCTAATTTAATAGTGCGAATTTCAGGGCCTTTGGTGTCTAGCATAATAGCTGCTTTTAAACCAGTTTCTTGCATTACTTCACGTAAATTTTTGATACGGTTGCCATGTTCTTCGTAATCACCATGCGAAAAATTTAAACGCATAACATTCATGCCTGCATTTAATAATTTTGCTAACATTTCTTTTGATTCAGATTTTGGTCCGATCGTACAAACAATTTTTGTCTTTTTCATAATAGTATCTACTTAGTAATTTATTTAATGTTAAGGTTAATGTTTTAATTCAATTTAAAAAATTCGATAAACCAACTTTTTGCAAAAAAAAACCAATGGCAAAGCATTGGTAGTTTTATTGGTTAAAAAAGGTATTTGTAGCTCAATATGGCTACCAAAATCACATAAAATCTTTGAAGAATATAATAATTTCATCAATAAGTTAAACCCTTTAAAATTCTTCTTATTATATTCTTAACAGTATTTTAAATAAAGTATTTTATCTTTAATATATTTTGTTATTTATAATAACATACTAAATTATAGCAACTAAACATTTGGCTTACATTAAGTCTTTAAGTTGATAAATTAGTTCATTATTGTTATTTTTCAAGGTTAGTTGATTATTTTTTAAATTGATTTTTGTACCTTCAGTAATTAAGTTCTCAATAATATAATCTAATTGATTTAATTGATCATCATTACAAAGCATTTTAGTCATCACAATTCCACTACCTTTTATGCTACCGTTGTCTAAAGTAACTTTACCAGAAAAATGGTTACACATTTTACCTGTAATTGTCATATTTTCCCCAAATATAAGCTCTGCTTGATCATCTAACGGAATATCTTGACCATTTACTTTAGTGAGTACAAAACGGTGGTGCATGAGGTCGGTCTCTTGTAAAGTACTTGAGTCATTACATCCTGATAAAGCCAGTAAAGCCATAAATAGAGCAGTTAACAAAAACGTTTTTTTCATTTGAACTCCTAATAATAGGTTAAATTTGTTATAATCGTGTATTAATGTAACTATAATTGAAATATCTGAAACGCTATGCTATCTCAACAGCAATTAAAAAATCTTGATTCAATGACTTTCTTAAATAAGCATAAAATAATCAAATTAGCTAAGAAAAGTCAAACTATAGCTGATATAGATTCCGCCATACAAAATGCTAACTTACATTATCAAAGCAGACTAGAGTCGTTACCGAAAAATATTATTTTTCCCAAAAATTTGCCTGTGACTGAAAAAAAACAAGAAATTTATGATGCTATTAAAAATAATCAAGTAGTTATAGTTGCAGGTGAAACTGGCTCGGGAAAAACAACACAGATTCCCAAAATCTGTTTAGAATTAGGCTTAGGTGTCAAAGGCTATATTGGTCATACCCAACCAAGACGATTAGCAGCACGTTCAGTAGCTAATCGTATCGCTGAAGAGCTAAAAACAGAGATAGGGCAGTTAGTTGGTTTTAAAGTCAGATTTTCTGATCATGTCAATGACACAACCCTGATTAAATTAATGACTGACGGTATATTGCTTGCTGAAATTCAGAAAGATAAACTTTTACTACAATATGATACTATTATTATTGACGAAGCTCATGAACGCAGTTTGAATATTGATTTTATTTTAGGCTATCTTAAGCAATTATTATCTAAACGCCCAGACTTAAAAGTCATAATAACATCAGCGACTATTGATGTAGAACGTTTTTCTAAACACTTCAATGAGGCTCCAATTATTGAAGTATCGGGTCGTACCTATCCAGTTGAGGTTAGATATCGTCCCCAAATCCAGAAAGAAGATGATAATAATGATAAAAGTTGTGATTTTCAACCGATTATAGATGCCATTGATGAATTATCAACTGAAAGTCTTGGGGATATATTAATCTTTTTAACAGGAGAACGAGAAATTCGAGATCTTGCCGATACACTTAATAAGTTAGAACTTCGTCATACGGATATTTTGCCATTATATGCAAGGTTATCAGCATCAGAACAAAATCGAATTTTTCAATCACATACTAAACGTCGAATTGTCCTTGCTACTAATGTGGCAGAAACATCATTAACTGTTCCAGGCATTAAATATGTGATCGATTCGGGATTAGCCAGAATTAGTCGTTATAGTTACCGAACTAAAGTTCAACGTTTACCTATTGAACCAATATCACAAGCCTCTGCCAATCAGCGTAAAGGACGTTGTGGACGAACATCTAATGGTATCTGCATACGTTTATATGATGAACAAGATTTTTTATCTCGCCCCAAATTTACCGAACCCGAAATATTGCGGACCAATTTGGCTTCAGTAATATTACAAATGACATCATTAGGCTTAGGAGATATTGCCGCTTTTCCTTTTGTTGAAAAACCTAATTCAAAATATATTCGTGATGGACTTCGCTTATTAGAGGAACTTGGGGCAATTCATACCATACAGAATAGATATCATTTAACTGAAATAGGTAAAATTTTAGCACAATTACCAATTGATCCAAGATTAGCTAGGATGCTGGTTGAAGCAAGGCGCCTAGGGTGCATTAAAGAAATAATGATAATTACTGCTGCTTTATCGATTCAAGATCCAAGAGAAAGACCTTTTGATAAACAGCAAGCTTCGGATGAGAAACATCGTCGTTTTGTTGATAAGGAGTCAGATTTTATTTCTTTAATTAATTTATGGAACTACATTAACGAACAACAGAACGTATTATCAGGGAATCAATTTAGACGATTATGCCAAAAAGAGTTTTTAAATTATCTTCGAATCCGTGAATGGCAAGATGTCTATACGCAAATTAGACAAACAATTAAGCAATTAGCGTTTCCGATTAATAGTAAAGAAGCTGATTATAATTCATTACATATTTCGTTACTAAGCGGTTTACTATCTCATATTGGAATAAAAGAGCTTGAAAAGCGTGAGTATATAGGTGCACGTAATATAAAATTTGCAATTTTTCCTAATTCAGCACTTTTCAAAAACCAACCCAAATGGTGTATTGCTAGTGAACTTGTTGAAACAAATAGATTATGGGGAAGAACAGCAGCAAAAATTGAAGCTGAATGGATTGAACCTATAGCTAAACATTTAGTGAAATATGACCATAACGAACCTAGGTGGTCTAAAAAGCAGGGCACAACAATAGCAAACGAAAAAGTAACTTTATTTGGGTTACCAATTGTTACTAATAGAATAGTAAATTACAGTAAAATTGATCCTATTCTAAGTCGCACTCTGTTTATTCGACATGCATTAGTTGAAGGTGATTGGTTCACAAGTCATAAATTTTACAAGCAAAATCAAAAATTGATTAATGAAGTTGAAGATTTAGAACATAAATCACGTCGTCAGGATATTTTAATTGATGATGATGAATTATTTGATTTCTATGATAAACGCATAGATAAATCCGTTATTTCATCTAGACATTTTGATAAATGGTGGATGCAGAAACAAAAATCTGATCCTGATTATCTTAATGTACAAAAAGAGATGCTGATCAGGCAATCAGCACAATTAATTAACTTAAATGATTTTCCTGATTTCTGGTATCAAGATCATTTTAAGCTAGCACTTAGTTATCACTTTGATATTGGTCATAACCGTGACGGCGTCACTATAAAAATTCCACTTGATATCTTAAACCAAATTAAAAACAAGGGATTCGATTGGCAAGTGCCAGGTTTTAGAAAAGATTTAATAATTGCATTAATCAAATCATTGCCTAAATCTTTACGACGAAACCTTGTCCCTGCACCAAATTATGCTGATGCATTTTTAGATAGGGTAGATACTAGTGAAAAACCGCTTCTTGAATGCTTAGAAAATGAATTTCATAAAATGACTGGTGTGAAAATTACATCAGAAAATTGGCAATTAGAACAAGTTCCTGAATACTTAAAAATGAATTTTAGTATTATTGATAGTAATAATAGCGAAATAGCTTCAAGTAAAGATCTTGATATGCTAAAACAGCAACTCAAAACTCAACTTCAACAAGCTTTATCATCTATTACTATCAATAAAAAAGATAACTCAATTGAGCAAAATAATTTGACAGATTGGACATTTGGAAAACTTCCTGGTGTTTATGAAGAAAAACAAAAAAACTATACTGTTAAGGCTTATCCAGCAATTATTGATAATCAAAATTCCGTAAGTATAAAGTTAGTTGATAATCAATCAGAGCAACAAAGATTAACTAAATTAGGTTTAAGACGCTTATTAATGCTTAATATTCCCTCTCCAATCAAGTATTTACATGAAAAATTACCCAATAAATCGAAATTAAGTTTATATTTTAATTCATTTGGTAACGTTTTAATGCTTATTGATGATTGTATTGCTTGTGGTATTGATTATTTAATTGAAACAAATAATAAAACAATACATTCAACTGATGATTATCAGCAATTACTTGATTATACAAAAACTCATATTAATGAAATAGTTGTTGATATTGCTAAGCAAGTCGAATCAATACTAACTTTGCATTTTAGCATTAATAAAAAGTTAAAAGGGCGCGTTGATTTATCTTTAGCATTTGCCTTATCAGATATCAAACAACAACTTAATAAGTTAGTTTATAAAGGATTTGTTGCTCAATCAAGTTATAGAAGATTGAATGATATCTCTCGATATTTATCGGCAATTGAGAAAAGAATTGAAAAATTATTTCAAAATATGGCAAGAGATAGACAATCAATGAGTATTATAGAAGATGTTCAAAATCAGTATGATAATTGGATTAATAATTTACCAAACAATCAACAATCGGACACTAAAGTGACAGATATCCGTTGGATGATTGAAGAATTAAGAGTAAATTTATTTGCGCAACAGCTTGGTACATCATATCCAATTTCAGCAAAACGCATCAAGCAGCAAATTGATGTAGTTAAATCACAACTATAGCTTCATACAAAAAATAGGGCGCTTATGCGCCCGATTGTCTATATAAACTATCGATACAGATCTACAAAAACAGTTATATTTGGACCATTTGAATCATGGGCAATTCTAGCAATATGATAATACTTGGCCCCAGCATCAATAGCTCGTTTACCCGCTTGATAAGAAATTTCCTGATCAGTTACATAGTAACCTCTGAATTTAATTGTATCAAACGCAACCATTTTTGCTGCAGTTGCATCATTCAATTCTTGGATCTTTCGTCCATCGGGTAGAGTGACAGTGTAACGTGTAATGCGTTGTGGCTCAGTTGTTATCGTCGTAACTTGAGATGCAGAAGCATTAGTTGTTGCAGAAGTTGTTGCTTTTTGTGTGGCTTGATTAATGACTTTTACTTTATTATTAAATTTATCGGCATAAAATTTTTCATTAAAAGCTGAAGGAGAATAATAGCCAGGTTTTTCTACCTGCATAGCCGCATCACCACCTTGTGCAAGAGCTTGTTGACCAGCTTCAGAGTCATATGGAATTGCATCCTCAGGTTGAAGTTTACGTTCAGGTGCATCTTTCTTAAACAAATAAGCAGCAACTTGTATATTACTACCTAATTCACTACGTGAATCAATATAATAAGCATAAGCACCTTTTGCTGATGCTTCTCTAGCAATTGCTTGGTTAATATCATATTCACTGGGAAAATAACCACGAATACGCACAATGTTGAAAGGCTCTAAACGTATGGCTTTAGATTTTGGATATTCATAAATACCTTCAAACTTGCGAAGGCTTTCAGCTTGTTCTTCTGCTTTAGGAGCATCGGCTTTATATAATTTCGCATACACAATCCTTAAAGTATCATTAGAAGGACTGATATTAGTTGTGGTTATATAAAAGGAAGCAGCTCCTTCTTTATCCGCAGCTCTCGACATTGCCATGATATAATCACTATCAGTATAAAAAGCTCCGCGGATAGTTATACTTTTAAATGACTGTAAACCTTTAGCTTGTTGCTCCGTTAATTGCTGAGCAGCAAACGAAGAAAAAGAGGTTAGGGACATAGCAACTACAATAAGCGTGTTCTTTAAACTTGCCATATATTAAGACCTTACAAAATTTATTCTGATTATTTTAACATAAATAAATCTAATTACCTAAATCTATTAAACCGTTTAAGTTTTTGATAAATAAATATTTTCCTCTAGCTAATAAAATATTTTGTTCTTGCAACTTTGATAAATTTCTGCTAACTGTTTCAATTGTTAAACCTAAATAATTAGCGATATCGGCTCGGCTCATCATGAGCTTAATATTCAATGAAGAATGACCTTTCTTTTCATAACGCTGATAAAGTGAATAAATAAAAGTTGCTACTCGTTCATCAGCCTTTTTTTGAGAATAGCATAATACTAATTTTTGGTAATTATAAATATCAGAGCTTAACAAATTAAACACAAGGTCTCTAATATTTTTTTGGGTATCAACTAACGACATCAGCTCATCATAATAAAGCTCACAAACCAATGTATTACTAAGAGCTTGAATATTATTGTTATACACTTGAGTTGCAATTGAATCTAAACCAACAATATCTCCTGGTAAATAAAAGCCATTAACTCGTTGATGATTATCAGAAGTTGTAACAAAAGTTTTTAATGCACCCGAATGAATAATATAAAATTTAGTAAAGGGCGTATTAGATTTTGCTAGGATTTCATTTTTAGCATAAGATATTTTTCTTTCTAATATACTGTTTAATTTATTGTTAAGCAACATGGGAATGCAGAAAGATCCCATACTACATAATTCACATGGAACGGAATAACTTTTTGAACGTAATGTCTTAAAAATATTTTGCATATTAACGAAAGGAAATAATTAAAATTTATTAATTTATTAGAGTAGCATATTTTATAATAAAACAACAATTGCTCATTAATTAATATTTATATTTATTCGTTAAAAAATATTATTTAACATAATATACATTATTTTAACATGTTGATTTTATTGATTTTATTGTTTATGTGTTATTAATTTGCAGATTAATTATAGAGTTAGTGGTTTTGGTGGCTTAATTTGAATTGACGGCATGAGATTTTATGGTTTGTATCTACAGAATTCACGTACGTTTATCGTGGTTCGTATAATGTATATTATGTTAAATAATGTATATTATTACGAACTGTTAAATCACCCTCATTTATCATAAGATATTTTTATTCAAATACTTTATTTCTTTGCCATAAATATAATCTCACTTCCAGGAAGTGGCATTTTTAAAATGTGTTTTTTTATTTTACCCCATACTTGCATTTCGCAAGCTTTACAATTGAACTTTAGCAATAATTCTTCATTATTTTGAATTAATTTCATTGGAGTAATTTTAGTTTTAACACCTTGAATTCCTTTTGCTTGTTTTGGACATAAATTAAACGCAAACCGTAAACCGTAAACAATGTTTGGTTATCATTAAGGGCGCATCTTCTTTAACTTCATGTGCTTCATAGGCACTTTCAATTAATTCAACTCCATGTTGTGTATAAAATTCTCTTGCTTTGTGATTATAAACATTTGCCAAAAAACTCAAATGATTTTCAGGATAAAACGAAACTGGGCTTTGTTCTGGTTTACGTTTTTGGCGACAATAACTTGTTAATCTTTTAGCTGTCAATTTATTAATAGTATCCCTTCGAAGCTGATTTAGTTGACTACTTGAAATAAAATAAATTTTTGATAAATTTAAATCAAAATCAGTAAGATAATATATAGTTTTTCCTAATTTAGATAAATTATTTCTAATATTTTTTAATGATTTATCTGGTTGTTCCGCAAGTTCGAATTCCCCATTAAGTTCTACCTTGACACAAACGCCCTCTTCGCTTTTTGCAATTAGCTCTATACCTTTTTCAATATTATATAGTTTAAATGACACACCAATTCTGCGATTACTTGATTCTTTCAATAAATTTTGTTGCCACACATGATCGAGATTTCGATTCACTCTATAAGGTAATTTAACTGAAAAAAGCGGCTTAGGAATTTCATTTGGATAAATTCGATATTGATTAGCCGAAAGTTTCTCCACCTTATCAGCTCTAAATCCAAAGATCTCTCGTTTTATTAGTACATTTAAGCCATCTCCATTAGTTAATATTTTCTCAGATTTAATATAGATAGTTTTAGGTGTAATTTGAGTTATCTCACCAATTTGCAAACCAATGAATTTAGGTGAATCGAATGCAACGATATTGGATTTTCTTCCATGTACAAAATAATCTGTACTTCCTCGATGAAATGTTTGGTGAGGATCTGGTATAAAAAAGTGCTCAGTTCGGCCACTTGACGCTGATTGTAAATCAGGCGAATTTGACAAAATAGTATCTAATTTTTGACGATAAAAGGCTGTAATGTTTTTAACATAACTTAGATCTTTATAACGTCCTTCTATTTTAAAAGATCGTACACCTGCTTGAATTAATTCGTTCAAATTATCTGATTGGTTATTATCTTTCATTGATAATAAATGTTTTTCATAAGCAACAATGCGCCCTTGATCATCTTTTAAGGTAAAAGGAAGTCGACAAGCTTGGGAGCAATCTCCTCGATTTGCACTACGCCCTGTCTGTGCATGTGAGATATAACACTGTCCTGAAAATGCCACACAAAGCGCACCATGTATAAAAAATTCTATTTTTGCATCAATTTGCTCATGAATTTTAGCTATCTCAGTTAAATTAAGCTCACGAGCTAATACTATTTGTGAAAAACCAACATCAGATAAGAATTTGGCTTTTTCAGGTGTCCTTATATCCATTTGAGTGCTAGCATGTAAATCAATAGGAGGAATATCCATCCTCAAAATGCCCATATCTTGCACAATTAATGCATCAACACCTGCATCATAAAATTGCCATATAAGTTGTCTTGCTGGTTCTAGTTCATTATCGTGAAGAATGGTATTTAAGGTTACAAATACTTTTGCATAATAATGATGAGCAAATTCGACTAACTGAGCAATATCACTGACCGAATTACCAGCATTATGTCTGGCACCAAAATTTGGTCCACCAATGTAGACTGCATCTGCGCCATGTAAAATAGCCTGTTGTGCAATCTCAATATTTTTAGCGGGACTAAGCAATTCTAATTTATTATTGGTGACAAGATATGACATTATAAACTCTTTGAAAATCTAACTAGCGAATAATTTGGCTTTTATTTTACAAGCATTATTATAATATTAATAATACTTGTAAAAAAATTTCAGGAAAGTATGTGTTTGAATATAAATTTGATATAGATCATCTAGTCTTAGTTTCGATAAGTTTCATTCCTTAAAGCCTCTATACGTTTTTCTAATGGTGGATGAGACATAAACAATTCAGAAAATTTTGCTTTTTTCGCACCATTAATGCAGAATGCTAAAATTGAAGTATCTTCACTTGGTTCATGGCTAGTTTTTAGTTTTTCTAACGCGGCAATCATCTTTGTACTGCCTACTAATTTAGCCGAACCAGCATCGGCGTGAAATTCTCGATAACGAGAAAACCACATAGCTATAAGGCTTGCTAAAATACCAAATACGCTTTCAAAAACCATAACTATCAAGAAATAGGTTAACTGTGATAAACCACGATTACGATCATCCAATGCTTGGGCTACAACAGATGCTAACATTCTTGAAATAAAAATAACGAAAGTATTAAGAACTCCTTGTAATAGAGTCATTGTGACCATATCACCATTAGCAACATGGCTCATTTCATGACCGATTACCGCTTCAGCTTCATCTTGAGTCATAGTATTTAATAAACCAGAACTTACTGCAACAAGAGAACTATTTTTAGTTGCGCCGGTTGCAAAAGCATTAACATCTTGAGCATGATAGATGGCAACATCTGGCATTTTTATATTAAGTTCAGTTGACAATCGACGAACAACATCAAGTAACCATTGTTCTTGACTATTACTAGGTTGACTAATGACTTGTCCTCCTACTGACCTCAAAGCCATTCTCTTAGATAATAGAAGAGATATAAGAGATCCTCCAAAACCGAAGATTGCTGCAAATATAAGTAATCCTAAAGTACTATGCGCATCAACGCCTAAAATACTTAGAATGATTCCAAATACAAACATAACGGCTAAGTTAGTTAGAATAAATAATCCAATTCGCATCATTATCTTCTCTCTTTATTTAAACTAATTTTAAAATGATTAAATTAAGTGAAATCGCAATATCTCGATTGTTAAACACGTATGATCGCAAAAATAATACATATATACAACTATCAATAGAAGTATATTTAATAATTATTTGAAATGTGCTCGTTTATTAAACAACAATATTAATAATATATGTTTATAAGTATAAGACATTTGATAATAAATTGATGAGGTGGGTGGAGACCCTATCAGCTGCATCCCACACACATATATTTTACTTTGGCTGCTTCCTTCCGGACCTGACCTAGTGAGCAAAAAATGTTGCAAGAGAACCCATAGAGCCTCCATAGAAGCGAAAATATTATGCTTGAATTATTAATTTTTTACAACTACTTTTTAGCATAAAATAGTTGTTTGGCTTTTCTTTAGATGTTATATCAAAAGGAAAGCCATTATTTGAAATGATATTACGTAATTCAGAAATTAGATTACTAAATTTTTTTCAACACGCTCTCTGAATTTTATACCAGGTCTGAATGTAACAACTCTACGAGCTGAAATATCAACACTTTCACCTGTTTTTGGGTTTCTACCTGGGCGTGAATTTTTATCACGTACTGTAAAATTACCAAATCCAGATAATTTAACTGGTTCTCCTTTTTCTAAAGCTACCCGAATCTCTTCAAAAAATAGCTCTACAAGGATTTTAGATTCTTGTCGATCAATATTAAATTTTTCGGCAAGACGATCTGCAATATCTGCTTTAGTTAATGTCATATTATTATTCTCTTAATAGGGCTTTAAAACGATTTTGTAAGGCAGTAACGCATTTGCTTACAATGTTAGTTATGTCTTCTTCTTCAAGCGTACGTGATTTATCTTGTAAAATCAAACTAATAGCAATGCTTTTTTGATCTTCTTTGATATTTTCACCTTGATACACATCAAAAAGAGTCACTTTAATAAGTTGCTCACCACCCGCTTTTTTACACTCTAAAATAATATCCGCTGCTGGTATTGTATTTGAAACAATAATAGCTATATCACGTTTATTTGACGGATACTTGGATAAATCTTGAGCTACAGGTACCTCTTTTTTACTAATTTTAGCTAAATTTATTTCAAAAACAAGCGTTTTACTATTTAAAGACAATTTTTTTTCAATTTCTGGATGCAAGACTCCTAAATGACCTAATAACTCATCATTTAAATAAATCGCTGCGCTTTGTCCTGGATGTAAAGCAGGGAGTTCAGATTTTTTAAACTGTATTTGATCACCGCACCCTAAAAGAGAAAAAATTGACTCAAGATCACCTTTGAGATCATAAAAATCTACGTTTTTTTTAGGGAGTTGCCAGTGTTCTTCATATAAATTACCAGTAACAATACCTGCTAACATTAACTCCTGACGTACGCCAAATTCACAATTTTCATCAGGAATAAAACGCAATCCAGTTTCAAATAATCGGGCACGCGTTTGTTGACGATTTTGGTTATATAGTATCGCATCTAATAACCCAGACCAAAGCGATAAACGCATAACTGACATTTCACTTGAAATCGGATTAGGTAATTTAATTTCTGGATATTCAGGATATAATATTTGCTGAACTTTTGGATCAACAAAGCTATATGTCACCGCTTCTTGATACCCTCTATCAACCAATAAATCCTTTACTCTACGTAATGGGATTTGACTTTCTGGTTTCGGTTTCATTACTGATTCAATTTTCAAATTGGCATTTGGGATATTGTTATATCCGTAAATACGGGCAACTTCCTCAACTAAATCTTCTTCAATTTGCAAATCAAAACGCCAACTTGGTGATTTTACAATCCAAACATTGTCTTTATATTCAACTTCACAACCGAGTCTAATTAAAATATCGGTAATCTTTTGTGTTTCGATTGTATAACCAATAATGCGATCAATTTTATTACGTCGCAATTGGATAGTTGCTTGTGCAGGAAGTTCAGCTTCATGTGTCACATCAATAACTGGACCTGCTTCTCCACCACAAATATCAATTAATAATTGGCTTGCTCGTTCCATTGCTGTAAATTGTAAGAAAGGATCAACTCCTCGTTCATAGCGGTGTGACGCTTCTGTATGTAAACCGTATTCACGTGCTTTACCTGTTATAACTAATGGGTTGAAGAATGCTGCTTCAAGAAATATATCTTTGGTTGTTTGTGTTACACCAGATTTTTCACCACCCATAATCCCCGCTAGCGCTAAGATTTTTTGGTGATCGGCAATTACTAAAGTTTTATCATTAAGTTTAACGTCACTACCATTAAGTAAAGTCAGTTTTTCATCTTTGCGTGCATAACGAACAATTATGCCCTTTTCAATCTGCGATAAATCAAATGCATGCATTGGATGGCCAATTTCTAATAATACAAAATTAGTTATATCAACAACGGCATCGATTGAACGAATTCCACCACGACGCAATTTTTCTTTCATCCATAGTGGCGTTTGAGCATTAACATTAATATTTTTAATTACCCTACCCAAATAGCGAGGTGATGCTGTGGGTTCATCTATTTTTATTGATACTGTGTCGGAAATTGTTGCCTGTACACTGTTAACTTTAAGTGCTTGCATTGGAATATTGTTAACTGCAGAAATATCTCTAGCAATCCCAACAATACCAAAGCAATCAGCCCTATTAGGTGTTACACTAATATCAATTGTGACATCGTTTAAATTTAAATATTCACGAATATCTCGTCCCAAAGGAGCATCATCAGGTAATTCAATAATACCATTATGTTCATCAGCAATCCCCAGTTCTGAGTATGAACATAGCATGCCTTCTGACGGTTCACCTCGTAACTTAGCTGATTTGATTTTAAAATTACCTGGTAAAACAGCCCCCACTGTAGCACATGCAACAGTCAAACCTTGTCGACAGTTTGGCGCGCCACAAACGATATCAAGTAATTCTTCTTTGCCTATATCAACTTTTGTTACACGAAGTTTATCAGCATTCGGGTGCTGCATACATTCAACGACTTTACCAATAACGACACCTGTAAAGTCACCTGCTACTTTTTCGACATCATCAACTTCTAAACCAGCCATTGTTAATTGATCTGCTAGCGTTTCGCTACTAATTTCTGGATTGATCCATTCACGTAGCCAACTTTCACTAAATTTCATGTTTTGATCTCCAGAATTAATTAAATTGCTTTAAAAAACGTAAATCATTTTCAAAGAAAGAACGCAAATCAGTGACGCCGTAACGTAACATAGTTAATCGTTCTATCCCCATACCAAATGCAAAACCACTATAAACTTCAGGATCAATGCCTACATTACGTAATACATTAGGATGAACCATTCCGCAGCCTAAGACTTCTAGCCATTTACCATTTTTAGCTTTAATATCAACTTCAGCCGATGGTTCTGTAAATGGAAAGTAACCCGGCCTAAAGCGTATTTCCATATTATCTTCAAAAAAGCAGTGTAGAAAATCATGCAATAACCCTTTTAAATGTGTAAAACTGATATCTTTATCAACCAGCAAACCTTCCATTTGATGGAACATTGGTGTGTGTGTTTGGTCATAATCATTTCGATATGTTCTTCCAGGAGCAATTATTCGAATGGGTGGTTTTTGATTTTCCATTGTGCGAATTTGTACTGTTGACGTTTGCGTTCTTAATAAGCGTTTTGCATCAAACCAAAATGTATCATGATCTGCACGAGCAGGATGATGAGCAGGAATATTTAATGCATCAAAATTATGGTAGTCATCTTCTATTTCTGGACCGGTTTCAACAACAAAACCCAGTTCACCAAAAAAATCAACTAATCGATTAATTGTTTTTGTAACTGGATGTAATCCGCCTAGTTCAAGTGAGTTGCCAGGCAATGTAATATCAATTGTTTCATTGGCTAGTTTTGCATTAAGAGCCTGACGCTCTAAATAATTGCGCTTTTGATTCAATAGCTGAACAACTTCTTGCTTTGCATCATTGATTTTTTGACCCACAGATGGACGTTCATCGGCAGGAACATCACGTAAAGAAGCCATTTGCATTGTAAAATAGCCTTTTTTACCAAAATATTCCACTCGAATTTGTTCGATCATATTAATGTCATTAGCACTTTCAATAGCGGATTTGGCTTTATTTACCAGTTCAACTAATTGAGACATACAGTTCTCCTGCTTATTGTTCATTATATAAAAAAAGCCTCTTTTTGAGGCTTTTATAATCATTTTTTGTTTTTTCTTTGCCTCACGAATTAGTATTACTAAAGAAGCCAAAAAAGAAACAAAAAACAACTAAATTCATAATTAAATTACTCTTTATGATAAAAATCAAAAATTAAAATAATAAAAGCCGAGATAACTCGGCTCTCATAAATATTATAGTGCAGCCTTAGCTTTTTCAACTAATGCAGCAAATGCATTTTTATCAAATACTGCAATATCAGCAAGGATCTTACGATCGATCTCAATTGAAGCTTTCTTTAAACCATTAATAAAACGGCTATATGAAAGACCACATTGGCGTGCTGCAGCATTGATACGCACAATCCATAATTGACGGAATTGACGTTTACGTTGACGACGGTCACGGTAAGCATACTGCCCAGCTTTGATTACAGCTTGGAAAGCAACACGATACACACGTGAACGAGCACCATAATAACCTTTTGCTTGTTTTAAAATTTTCTTGTGACGTGCACGAGCAATAACACCACGTTTAACACGAGCCATAAACTATATCCTCTAAATAATTAACCAATAAATTAAGCGTATGGAACACACGCAGTAACTAAACCTAAATCGCCTTTTGACACAGTAGTCAAACCACGTAAATGACGTTTACGCTTAGTTGATTTTTTAGTTAGGATATGACTCTTGTTAGCTTGCTTATGCTTAAAGCCACCAGAAGCTGTTTTTTTAAAGCGCTTTGCTGCGCCTTTTACAGTTTTAATTTTAGGCATTTTATTAATTTCCACTTCGCATTGTTAATAAAAACAAAATAATGGTGTAGTTTTCAATAGTATCAAAATCTAGCTTGTTGAACCATTATTTCTTCTTAGGCGCTAGCACCATAATCATTTGTCGACCTTCAATCTTAGTTGGATAAGATTCAATAACCGCCAAATCAGCTAAATCCTTTTTAATACGATCAAGCATTTCAGAACCTAACTGTTGGTGAGCCATTTCACGACCACGAAAACGTAACGTTACTTTAGCTTTATCGCCATCTTCAAGAAAGCGAATCAGGCTGCGGAGTTTTACCTGATAGTCGCCTTCGTCTGTACCAGGTCGGAACTTAATTTCCTTAACCTGAACAACCTTTTGCTTCTTCTTCTGCTCTTTTGTTGCTTTACTCTTTTCATAGAGGAACTTGCCATAATCCATAATTCGACAAACAGGTGGCTCTGCATTAGGGCTTATTTCAACTAAATCTAAAGTTGCTTCTTCAGCTTGTTTTAAAGCTTCATCTAAGCTTACTATACCGAGCTGCTCACCATCGACGCCGGTTAACCTCACCTCACGAGCTGTAATTTCATCATTGATTTTATGTGCTCGTGTTGACTGAATTCGTTTACTGACTTTAATATCTCATTCCTCCAAATTAATTTATCATTAATTCATTTGTTCTAATGAACGACTATGAATTTCGTTAAGCAACAATTCTATAACATGTTTCACTTCAAAGCTACCAAGATCTTTACCTTGACGAGTTCGAACTGAAATTGTTCCCGATTCCATTTCTTTGTCTCCACAAACAAACATATAAGGAACACGTTTTAGAGTATGCTCACGAATTTTAAACCCTATTTTCTCATTTCTCAAGTCCGCTTTTGCTCTAATGCCAACTTTTTGTAATTGTGCGGTTAATTGTTTGGCATATTCAGCTTGATTATCGGTAATGTTAATTACTGCAATTTGCAATGGAGCAAGCCAAGTAGGGAAAAATCCTGCACAGTTTTCAGTCAAGATACCCATAAAACGCTCCATAGAACCTAAAATAGCTCTATGAATCATAACCGGGACATGACGTTCATTATCTTCACCTACATAAGTCGCATCTAAACGTTCAGGTAGCATAAAATCAAGCTGAACTGTACCGCATTGCCATGCTCTACCTAAACAGTCATGCAGGGTAAACTCGATTTTTGGACCATAAAAAGCGCCTTCACCTGGTAAATATTCAAATTCAATGCCATTTTCTGTTAAACATTCAGCTAAATCTTTTTCAGCAAGATCCCAAGTTTCATCCTTACCAATTCGTTTTTCAGGACGGGTTGATAACTTAACAGTAATATCATTAAAACCGAAAGTACTATAAGTATCATAAACCATTTTGATACAGCTATTTACTTCACTGCGAATTTGATCTTCAGTACAAAAGATATGTGCATCATCTTGTGTAAAACCTCGAACGCGCATCAAACCATGTAAAGATCCTGAAGGTTCATTACGATGGCAACTACCAAATTCCGCCATACGTAATGGTAAATCACGATAAGATTTTAAGCCTTGATTAAAAATTTGTACGTGTCCTGGACAGTTCATTGGTTTAATACAATATTCACGATTTTCAGAAGAAGTAACAAACATTAACTCTTTATAATTACCCCAGTGACCTGTTTTTTCCCACAAAACACGATCCATCATAAATGGACCTTTTACTTCTTGATAATCGTATTCTTTCAATTTCGTGCGAACAAAAACCTCAAGTTCACGAAAGATAATCCAACCATCATTATGCCAAAACACCATACCAGGCGCCTCTTCTTGCATATGATAAAGATTTAGTTGCTTACCAATTTTGCGATGATCTCGTTTAGCGGCTTCTTCTAAAAATTGTAAATAGCTATCAAGTTGTTTTTTATCTGCCCATGCTGTTCCATAAATACGTTGTAACATTTTATTATCACTGTTACCGCGCCAATAAGCTCCAGCAATTTTTTGCAATTTAAAATGATGGCAAAAACGCATATTAGGTACATGTGGCCCACGACACATATCAATATATTCTTCGTGATGATAAAGTGCTGGTTTTGAATCTTTTGGAATATTTTCATCTAAAATAGCAATTTTATATGGTTCATGTCGCTCCCAAAAAACTTCTCTAGCGCGCTCCCAACTAACCACTTCTTTTTTTACTTCATAATTTTTTTTAGCCAATTCATGCATGCGTTTTTCTAGTGCATCAAGGTCTTCCTGAGTTAAAGAGTGATCTAAATCAACATCATAATAAAAACCATTATCAATTGTTGGACCAATAGCCATTTGTGTATTAGGCCATAGTTGTTTAATTGCGTGACCCAATAAATGTGCACAAGAATGGCGAATAATTTCGAGTCCATCTTCATCTTTGGCTGTAATGATGGCTAATATTGCATCTTGATCAATGACATCACAGGCATCTTTACGCACGCCATTTACACGCCCAGCTATACAAGCTTTAGCAAGACCTGCTCCAATACTTTGAGCAACTTCTAAAACAGTAACGGGTTTATCGAATTGACGTTGGCTTCCGTCAGGAAGAGTAATAATTGGCATAACAAATCCTTATAACAGTGGTGCACCACACGAAAGCGCACTTGCTTACTTAAAAAATAGGTCGAATATACTACCACTTATCCTCTGGATTTAAAATAGAAAGAATCATATTTATATGAGCTTAATAAATATACTAAAACACATAGTTACCGGAAACTTTTTTACAAATAAATGGTTATTTTTGTATAACAAAGGTTATAATCATTAACTAATAAAAGTTTATAATATGAACACATATGCTATGAATATTTGGATTGATGCTGATGCCTGCCCTAACCCAATTAAAGAGATTTTATATCGAGTTGCAAATCGAAAAGCAATAAATACAACATTAATTGCAAATCAATGTTTAACTATCCCCTTGTCACCTTATATTAAAACTTTATTAGTTGAAAAAGGATTTGATGTAGCAGATAGAAAAATAATTGAGTCGGTTCAAAAAAATGATTTAGTTATTACCTCAGACATTCCACTTGCATCTGAAGTTTTAAATAAAAATGCATTAGTGCTCACGCCACGAGGTGAACAATATACACTAGATACAATTAAAGAACGATTAATTATGAGAGATTTTATGGAAACCATGCGAGCAAGTGGAATACAATCTAAAGGTTCAGCTCCATTTTCCAGCAAAGACCGAGAAAAATTTGCTAATCAGCTTGATATATTACTTAATTCAACATCGAAATGAATTTAATAACTCTTTTAAATCGAGCAGCCAAATTAGCAAAACTAAATTTTTAGAAATAGCTCTCTGCTTTTGAATGGTTTTGATCCTACATAAGGTTTCAACGCCATCCTAGTAAAGCGTTTAGCTGCTTTTAACGTATCGATATTATCAAATTGACGTTTTCCTAAAGCTAAAACCTGCTCGCCAGTAAAGCTGATGCTATTTTGTAATAAACTACTGATAAATCCTTTTTCCGATTGATATTGATAATGCATCGATTTAACAATGTCATCGCCAGTTACACAGCAGTGAAAAAAATCAACGTGATATCCTAAATTTTCTAATAACGATAATTCAAAAGCTCGCAACACATTTTCAGCAGGAACCTGTTGGGCTAATTGTTGCAGACTTTTTAGATAATCATCAAAAAGAGTTGGCATTTCTGCTTCTGCAACTAAAACTCGATGTAATAGTTCATTTAAATAAAATGCGCTATACAAAAAAACAGATACCAATGGCAATGCAAGCGACATAGCTTCAACCTGACGCAATGTTTTTATTTCACCTTGGCCTGAGTATTGCACAATAAGTGGAGTAAAAGGTTGCAACATACCTTTCAAGGCAGAGCTTTTTCGCTTAGCACCTTTAGCTAATACCTTTACTTTTCCAATATTTTCAACAAATAGATCGACTAATAAACTAGTTTCAGTATAAGAACGAGTATGTAGTATAAATGCTCTTTGCCAATTTTCCATTCAAAATACCTTTCAATTACACTACTGTTTTTTGGTTAATAATTGTATCTGAGCAAAATTTAGATAAATCTATGAAATTTTCAACTGAAATTTAGTTAAAGATCCGATATAATCAATGTAAACAATAGGATTATAGGATAAATAAAAGAGGAACTATGGATCTTTTTTCAATAATTTTACTACTAGTTTTAATTGTATCACTTTCTGGTGTTGTTATTAAAATGCTACCAATACAAATCCCATTGCCTCTAATGCAAATATTATTAGGTTGTATATTGGCTGCCTTTGGAGTTTATGTCAAATTTGACCCAGAGTTATTTCTTGTTTTATTCATTCCACCTTTACTCTTTGCCGATGGGCGCAAAACATCGGTAAAAGATTTTGTGCACAATGTTAGAGAAATTGTTGGGCTAGCGCTAGTTTTAGTTGTAATAACAATTGTAGCTGTTGGTTATTTACTTTATTGGATGTTACCAAAAGGAATCGATCTAGCTGCAACATTTGCATTAGCCGCAGTTTTATCGCCAACAGATGCCGTAGCATTAAGTGGAATTGTAGGTAAAGGTCGTATTGAAAAAGAAAAGATGGAAATCATCGAAGGTGAAGCATTGATGAATGATGCTTCAGGTTTGGTTTCTTTAAAATTTGCTATTGCTATTGCCGTTGGTGATGCAGTATTCAATATCTTTGATGTTAGTGTCCAGTTTTTTGTAGTTGCTATTGGTGGATTAGCTATTGGTGTTTTATTTACTTGGTTATATGCACGTATCATGCGTAAAATAAATAAGCTTACTCACAATGATCCCGCTATTCAAATAGTATTACTATTTTTACTACCTTTTGCCGCCTATATCATTGCTGAGGAATGTCATTGCTCTGGTATTTTAGCAGCAGTAAGCGCAGGTATGACAGTCAACCATTCTGGTATGATGCGAAACGCACCTTTAACTGCACGTTTGCAATCAGATAGTACATGGTCAATGTTAACCTTTGTGTTTAATGGATTTGTATTTGTTTTATTAGGTATTCAACTACCAAGCATTTTTAATAATACTTTTGTAGAAAACCAAATTGATACCTCAATTGAGGTATGGCAACTATGTTTAATTGTTTTATTCGTTTTTGCTGTATTGATGGGAACTAGATTTGCTTGGTTATGGTCAATGAAACATATGCCAACGATGCCTTTTGGAACTAAGAGACCTCTTGCATTTAGGGCATACTCAACCAGAGATCTTTTAATTTCAACATTTGCTGGCGTTAGAGGAGCTATCACTCTAGCTGGTGTTTTATCTATTCCAATGACAATTAATGGACGTTATCAACTGGTCTTTATTGCGACAGGTATCATATTAATATCATTGATTGCAGCGGTGATAATCTTACCTATCTTGTTACGAGGTAGTGTAATTTTAGATAATTCTGAACAAAAAAATGAAATTTTATCAGTTAAAGGTCAAATGGCAGAAGAAGCGATTATCAGTCTTGAAAAAATGCAAAATAATTTATTGCAAGAAACGTCTGAATCTGGCTTAGATCAGGAAATTATACATGAAATTGGTTCTCGTGTCATTGGTTCATTAAGACGCCGAACTGGACTTAAAGATTTAGAACAAAAAGCACTAGAGGCTGAAAACTTAGAAAGACGTATGCGTCTAGTTGCAATTGGTGCAGAACGTACAGCTTTACTACAAATGAAAGTTCGTAATGAAGTGAGCGAAGAAGTTTATGAACATTTAAATAACGATCTGGATATTTATGAAAAAATGATTTCTGGGGATGCATAAATGATTGGAGCAAAAAGCCAAATTCTAAACAAAATTCATTCACAGTTTGTCAATAAAGCGCCCCATATTTTGGGGCTTACCTTACGATACATTCCTTTTAATGTCAAAAAACAAACCATAGAGCAATTATTGAAATTACAATTTGAACATTCTCTAGAAGATGGTGAACTGGATTTTTTAGAAAATCGTTGGCTTAAAATTCAAGTTACTGATCTGGAACTTGTGTGGTTTGTTAGTTTAATCGTTAACAAATTAGTTGTTAGCCGAGAAGAAATTGCTGATGTAAGCTTTATAGGTAATGCTAATGATTTGATTATGATAGCAACTAGACGACAAGATCCCGATACGCTATTTTTTCAACGTCGTTTGATTGTTGAAGGTGATACTGAATTAGGGTTATATGTAAAAAACTTAATGGATTCTATAGAGTTGGAAGCTATGCCAAAATTTTTAAGGCTAACACTTGAAAAATTAGCCGACATTATCGAAAGTGCACCAACCAATTAAGAATAAATTATACTCATTTTAAATCATTCAAAATGTTTATTCTGTGTAATGATAGATTTCATTGAAAATTTTGAATTGATTAATTTCTATCTTGTAAATAATAGATTATTCTAACCCCCCATATAAAATGGGGAAAAGAAGCTGATTATTTTGAGTATATATAATGAAATTTATGAGTTTCTTTACAGAAAACATAAAATATATGGTTACAAAATGAAAAATAACCAAGTACAGCCAACTTTTTACTTCCACGATTATGAAACATCTAACGTATAACTTTGTTTATTATAGATTTTAACTTCAAACGCAATTAAATCTGTACTCAAATATGTACTCACTTTTATACTTCAATACAACATATATATGATTACACGATTTCGAAATAGAGCTATCGGGCGAATGCTACATTATCAACAGCGACAACGAGCACAATTATGTGTTCTATCAAACAGCAAAAACGCTATACGATATCGCCGATTTTGTGATGTTACATGACGCTGTTGAGTATTGTAAGTTGAAGATTGAGAATGGTGTTTGGTCTATTTGATGAGTTAACTATAATGATTTATTCATGCTTATAAACTTTAAAATCAAAATCAATCCAAATTATGTGAAATATACGATCTTCTCTAAATCCAATCATCGGCTTCATTCCATTAAACCTTAAAGATAAAAAATTAATGTCTTCCTGACCATGTAATTTTGTTGGAATTTTTTCGTTAATGGAGTCCCTAGCAATTTTTTCACACCCCAATTTATGTCTGGAAGATGAAAGTATTTGATTCCATGTTATTTTGCTCAATAATCTTATTCTCTTGACCAATGCAACTAAATCATCATTTTCACAACAATCTACACAATGACACTTGTCTATCATGTGCTCAAATGAAAATATGGGTGTGAATGTGTTTGTAGAAACCTTTTTATTTTCTCTTGGTTTTATTATTGAATTATCTTGTTTGTTTGGGTACTTTATTTTGGCCATGAACAAAAAGTTAATTTTCTATTTGCGTTAAAAAGTATTTTTTCATGCTATCTAAGGAAATTTCTGTAGAATCACCTCGACCATATGCACCAATCCATGTTGGTTCTTCATGCGTTAAATTTCGTAATTTCCATGCTGAGTATTGTCCGTACATATTAAATACATCTTGAATTAACTCTTTTTCATCTTCAGAAAACTTACTAAAATCAATGTCGAGGTTATCTGTATCTATTGCTCCAGAACCAAAACTCTTGTACTTATGGTATAGGTCGGGAATAACAGGTCCGTGCATCCATGCTTCTATTTTTTCATTAAATAAAGGTTTACCCAAGATAGCTAAAGAAAAGCCTTGAGTGTAATAAACTAGTTTTTGTAGCTTCAAATTTGAAATAAGGTCACCGGCATCGTTATCATTTAATGAAAGAATGTAGTTTGCTACATCAAAGCACGTTAAATTTGTCATAATATGCAACCTTTTTGTTAGAAAATTATCCACAACTCACGTTGTTAACTTTGAGCGATTATAATTTAAGTTATCTAAATAGGAAAGATTTATTCAACAAATTATTGGGATTGTATTAATACTAAATTCAAGTACTAAAAAGTCTAAGTTGAAGATTGATAGTGTGTTTGTTAATATCTCAATTATCTAATTAAATCGAATAGTCCTATGAAATACATACATATAATTAAATTTTTAATGACTTATGATTTGACGCATTTGAAAGAATGCTGGCAAGCAGAATTTACTAGACGTAAAAGGGTATCTATTTACCGTATTTTAATATCACATATCAGAATAAATTCAACACATAAAAAATACCTATTTTGGTGGCGTTTAGCTCATGAAATGTATATGCATGGAAATAAAAAACAAAAGGAAATCGCTTGGAATATTCAAAAAAAATTAGTATATAAATTTAAAATCGATATTCATCTTGGTGCAAAAATAGGTAAAAATCTACATTTCCCACATCCTTATTCAATAACAATTGGAGAAAATGTAACAATTGGTGAAAATTTATTTATTCATCAGAATGTTACCATAGGCTATGGTCATGGGCACATGCATATTATTATGGGCGATAATGTTTATATTGGCTCAAACTCCGTTATTTTGGGTGGTGAAATAAAAATAGGTAATAATGTAAAAATTGGTGCAATGTCATTTGTAAATAAAGATATTCCAGATAACTGCACTGTTTATACGCAAAAAACAAATACAATTATCCGAAATAATTGATAGTGTGTTTGTTATTAATATTTTGTTATAATTTTAATATTGTTAGTATAATTGATTTAATTGCATGGGATTTAGATATTGGTTTTATAAAAAAACAGGATTTAAACTGCGAAAAAATTTAGACTATAGTGTTCGAAAATCTCAATCAATCGCTGAGACAGCAACTGTTTGGGCGCAAGTTTCTATTAGTGATAATTGTAAGGTTGGCGCTCATTCGTATATTATCAGCGGTTTGATTAAAAATGCGCATATTGGTAAATATTGCTCAATTGCTGCAAATATCAACATAGGCGCAGATAGACATCCCACAAATTGGCTGTCAACACACCCATTTCAATATAATGAAACCGACAAATTCAATTCATTAGAAATCACAACAATCGGCAATGACGTTTGGATCGGTGCAAATGTTGTTATACAAACAGGAATAAAAATAGGTGACGGAGCTATTATTGGTTCATCAGCAGTTGTCACTAAAGATGTTCCTCCATATGCTATTGTAGCAGGCATTCCTGCAAAGATTATACGATATCGTTTTTCAGATGATATCATAGATAAATTATTGGAATTGAAATGGTGGGATTTGGAACATCATTTACTAAATAAAGAAATGATCGATTTCAGTGATATTGAAAAAGCAATTGAACAAGTTGAAATGATAAAAAATAAAGATAAAGTGGCGTAATTGCCACTTTTACTTTTTAAGGCTTGTCTGGAAATACTACATTAATATCATTTACATCTAATTCATATAAATCAATTGTGTAGTTTTCTAATTGTTCTAGCCGTTTTTTATCTACATCTGTTGCACGACGCAATCTAATTGCACGATTCAGAATATCAATTTCAGCATTAGCTTCATTTAATAAAGAATCTCTAAAAGCTTCATGTTGTTTGATTTTAAACTCTTTTTCAGCTTCTTTATCTAACATCCATTTCTTATTTTTCTTGTTCCATTTATGAAATGATGAAGGTGGCGCATCAGAGTACGTTAAATCATTAAATATAACGCAACCTTTGTTCATTGCGTTATATAGCTCATTATGCTGTTCTTCAGTGATTTCAATAGAATCAGTTGGTATTTCATGATTAATTTCATCTATATAAAATGATTGTGTTGTATGACTGTAAAAATGTTTCATATTTAAAATCCTATCGCTATGTAAAACATTGATGTATTTGAGTAGGGGGCGCCGTTTATTGGGGTTTTCCCCCAACATCTAAATTGTGAATTTGACACCGGCGCAGCAGCGGTTGGGTTAACGCCGTTACCAACATCGCTCGTGACTACTGAAAAACACGCATTCGGAAATGCAATAAAAAACGACTGTAATGTGCCATTTTTTCCATCCGCTCCGAGACTGTTCGCTATACCCCATTGTGTAATTAATCCGTTCGGCATCTTAGTGTATCCGTGCTGACCAAAAGATTGATTAAACATGTTTGTCACGTGCTCAGACAAACCCAAAATATGACTCGAATGAATAGTGCCAACCCCGAGTTCTCCTTTCGCATCAAACCCCCAAACCATTTGATTTTTATCTGTATTATACGCGGCGACAATACCATCATCGCGCACTAATAAATACGTTTTCTTATCATTTGAGTACACTCGTGATTCTGTAGTAGTTGGCACAAATTTATGTTCAATGTTTGATATTCTACCACCGAGGTTTTCAATATTTCTGTGTGCATTATTAGCATTACTGTTAGCTGAAATAGCATTTGCGTTTGCTATATTTGCTCTGTCGTACGCTGTAACAGCCTGATCATTCACTTTTTTCACAGCCAGCGGTGTTGCTGCTTCGGTTTCTGATGTGCTGTTAGTTGATGAGTTAAGCTTTACGCTACCTTTTTTGACAAATTCTTTAATGGCTGTAGCGAGTTGGTCATGCTTTGATTTATCCAGTTTAATGCCTGCTGACTCAATCGCGTTGGCGATTTCTTCTTGAATGGCATCGCAATATAGATAGTCTAGTTGTGTTGCTGGCGTGCCTGTTTGTGGATTACCGCGAGTAAAGCCATTTTTCCCTTGACCAAACTTATCTCTTTGGGCAGTAGATGTGTCAATTCTATGCATTGATTGCTCCGTATTTAAAAATTACATAAGTATGTGATGGGCATAATTTTTCAATTATGCATTCGATTTGTTTATCCCCCCACGTTCTCAAATGCGAATCGCACCCGTCGTTACAGGTCATTTCTGTTATTTGATAATTGTGAGGTATGTTTACAATCCAATAAAAACGCCACTCTTCATCATATAAATAGTCTTGGCATGTTGATTCACAGGTAAAAACATCATTGTTATAGTTTGTAATCGTGGCGTCTGAATAGCCGTTGGCTTTTAAAACTTGTAAAAAAAATTTTTTACTTATGCCACCGATCAAATTTATTTTAGAGTCTAAACGGTTGCGCCGAGTAGTTAGTGTCTGAACCTCGGATGGGTAACAACTATCTGGTAATCCGCAAATTTGCTCATATCTATCTATCAGCTCTGTCGTCGTTTTAGGATTAATCTCTTGCATTAAATCATCTAATCGAACGTGAGTTTTTGATAGTGTTAATGCTAGCGATAAAAGGATTGGCTCTGATTTATTCCATGCTGGGCCGTATGGTAATAGGTGCCCTACCATGCTTCGGTATTGTTTTTCTAAATCCACTCAATACCTCCGAAGACAGCTACCTGATTTTTTTCTACAAAAATATCTTTATCGGGGTAAACTAATTCATGAGCATACTCGCCGAATGAAGAGCTAATCACTTCGCTAATACGCGATCTAAATATTGTTGATTGTGGTTTCCCTTCCCGTAGCAAAAATTCTTTTAACTCGGCTTCTATTTGGTAACGAATTTCTGGGTTATCAGGTGTGACCATAATTTTAAAATTAATTGGCTTAGGTATCGGTGAAAAAACAATTAGCATAGAGCCGGCAACGGGGGCTAATGGCTCGATATGTTTTTTGATATTTTGAATTGTGGTATTGTCTAAAACGGGATTAACGGGATCACTATTTGCAACCATCACGCCAACGCTACCCGCCCCAGCCCAATGACGATAACACCAAGCTCGTGTAACACCATGAACCTCTTTGGCCCACTGTACATAATCTTGATCTGCGCCGCTTTGAGGTGTGTAATACCATCTATCGATAACTCGTTTCCTAAAAGATTCTAAATCCTCGACATCAGCACCTGACTCAATAGAATCAGCAAAACAAGTTGATGATAGACCAGTAACAGGGGTAATCAGTGACATACTGGTACCATCATCACAATTCCCTTTTTTGCCTACCTCATCACACACTACAGGCACTCTTAAAACATTATTTGCTGATGTTGTCGTTTTGGTAACTGTATACATGCACTGATCAACTTGACGCCTGACCTTTTGGTCTTTATTAATAACAATGCCATCAGCCACTTCATCAAATCGAATATAACCAACCGCAGGCGTAGGTTGTTTTCTATAGCAACGCTTCATATTTCCATGTCGAGTTAACCACTCTTCATCGGCCTGATCAGGTAAAATATTTTTAGCCATATTTTCAATGTAGCCCAATAACACATGGGTAGCCCCCGCTATAACTCGCCCATAGACTTCAGGATCGTTGCGTCGCAGTGAAATTAATTCATCATCAACAGCTAGTCGAGCATATAAATCATTGCGTATTGTTGTGATTAAATCGGGTAATGTTGGTCTTGAAAATCCACTAGACATTAATATCACTCCATAAATTGTCAAACCTAAATTCTTCATTGCTGCCATCTTTTTTGTAAATATTGATAGTAGCAACTAAAACAGTTAAATCGGTTCGCTTTACTGAAACATCTATTCGAGAAGCTATCCCGTCATCAATCATCCATTGCACAGCCTCTTTTATATAAATTTTTGCAAAGTTCGCTGTTTGATTGGTTAATTTTGAGCGAGCCAATAAATAAAGGCGTGACCCAATTTTGTCATTTGCTATACTAGGATAAGAATCGCCCCACCAACCGTAAGGGTGTTCTGAATCATCACTGGCGTTTTTTCTTCGCCATGTGAATAGCGAAATTATTAAAGATCGATACAGTGGTTTTGTATGTGATGACATTGACATCAATTTGTCATTAACGTTTATAAACATGTTACTAACTCACAGAATAAGGAATAAAGAATGAAAAGATTGTTTTTGTTAGTTTTAGTTTTATTAACAGCCTCAGCGAGCGCAGAACAAAAAGCTCTGTCATTAACCGCTAAACAGTTTGATAAAGGGGTAAAAAAATACTTCAACACAATTCCACAATGTGCAGAAATGAAAGTAGATGAGTTGCGTTTAATAAATGATGGTGCAAACGGTTATCAAGAATTTAATCTAGGTAACGTTACGTTTACTGTCATATTAAAAATTAACGAAAAAGATAAATTAACCAACATACAAATAACATCTACTGGCAATGCTAAAAATGAGCAAGCACGACAAGGTATGTTGTGTTCAACATATTCTGTAATGAGGATGTTACAGCCTAAACTGGCATCCAAAGACGATGCTTTAAAACAAGCGGGACATCTGTGGGTATTAGCAAAAGATGCGCCTTTTGAAATGACGTATTATTTTGACAGAATAAAGGCGCAATTTGTCCCCTTTGAATTAAACGTCTATACAAACTAACCCATTTTGTGATTTGGATTGCGTGTTACCGTGTTTGTTTCGTTATGTGTATGACCATTATAAACGGTTCTGATATCTGAAATAGTGCTAGTTTTATCCTCTATTTCCCCAGAAGATTTTAATGATGGTGTATTAAATTGTGTTCCTGATGATGCGTTAACTGTTAAGCTTTTTGTATTTAACTCTATTGCATCATCAGCATTCACAATAAATTTTTTTGTTTTTACATTGATTTCATTATTGCGATTAAAAATAATGTAATCGCCTTCATCTGTATAAACAGCAACTTCACCTTTTTTAAGCGACTTAATACGATAGCGACGATCGCCCGCTACCAGAACAACTCCATGCGACTTATCGCCGTCTAAGAATAGCGCCACTGCTTCTGCGCCATCCAATGGTCTTGATGTGAACCCGTATGGCTCGATATGCTCGACATCACTTTTTTGTTCACCTCCCGACATTTTGATTTGCAACGTCTGGCATTTGCTTGCGCTATTACTGAATGTGATATAGCAACGAGATACAAGGTTCATTATTTTATTTAAAACTTTACGCATTAAAATACCTCGCCATCGGCTTTCTTACCTTTTTTCTTCTTGGTTTTCTTCCTATCTGGCAAATATGCTTCAACGGGTCCTACTTTTAATTCACATAACGTTCCTCGACTGCTTAAGCTGTATTTAACTTCGGCAATAACCAGTTTTTCATTATCATAACCCAGTAGCGGATCATCAACGACAACCATTTGATTCGGTTTCCATAACGTTCCATCACCTTGCCGCCAACCTTGAACCGTGTATGTAACTTCTCTGGTTTTGCTTGCTCTCAGCACTTTTTCCATTTCACAGCGTTCTTGGCAAGTACCGTTATTCGAATCGCCAGACTGTTTAATGATTAGAGGGCGGTATCTTAAGATCCCTTCATCTTTAGATGTGGATCTAACTGATGCTAGTGTTGCTTCACCAAAGTTTTCATCATCACCGACGCCTTGCCCTGAGACAAAATAATCGGAATACCGTTCTTTGATACTCTTTTCAGTATCCGCAGACAAAATATTAGCCCCTAAAACCAAAGCTGTGTTTGCCTCATCTGAACCAATATCACCAATTATTACTTGCCCTTGCTCATCATCAAACACAACAATTTGTTGCATGCCCATTATTTTACTAATGACATCAAAAACGGTATCCCCCTGATCCGCTTGAATACTAACGGAACCTGCATCACTGCCTTGATTAATAACATTCAGTTTGAATGGTTTAACCAAATCTTGAATAACTTGAATAGTTGAACTACCGCTATATTGTTTGGGTACCGCACTACAATCAACACAATCAGCCGTTTTACTCCTACCGACAATGCCCATTGATAGCGACCCTGCATCGTACCGAATCGGCAACGCTTCAACGTAACCGGTTAAAACCACATCATCATCGATATACACTTCAACTAAATCACCATTTTTAACATCAATTTTTGTTTCTGTATTGTCAGTTGATGAAGGCCATTGACGGGTGATAGTGACATTAAAATCACGGGCTAGCCGTTCAATACCTGCCGAAATACTTACATCAGTCCAGCCACCAAAATACTGACGGTTAACTTTCAAAAAAACTTTATTTTGATTCATGGTTTCGGTACTCGCAGCTCTTTAACAGGAATAAAACCAGGATGAAGAATGTTGTTGCGAATCGATATATCCTCACAACGCATAGCATTGTTATAAAGATAGTGAGCTAAAACCAAATCAGGCAACACTTCATTAGGAATATAGACAATTGTTTTTTCTATTTTGATTAAGCGTGCATTGATATCTTGGTTAACCGCAGCCTTTAATTTTACTAGCGCAATGTATAAACCATCATGCTCGGTTCGTGACAATTCTTTATCAAAGGATTCATTAATGGATTCTTTGATATCCAGTAAATCATCAAATGAAATTGTGTTACTTTTTTCAACTGTTGATGATGTTGATACGGGAGTGTTTGTTATGTTAGCCGTTGAATGATGAGTTGGTAACGTATGATCTTGGTCAAAAGAATGCTCTTTTTTACCTTTTGTTGATTCTAATGCCACAGGAGCAAAAGCTTGCTTCCTTTTATCTTCAACCTGTTTCGGTAGTGATGCGATTATTCGTGATGCTTCTGTTAGTGCGGTTACTCGAATAGCAGTATTAATTAAGTTTTGATTTTTCTTTCTTTTTTTAGTTGATTTGCTATCGGTTGACCAAATAGCACCGGGTAAAATGCTTTTTATAAATGATATACCGTTAAATACTTTTGCTCTTGCTATCAACCCATTTATAGAATTGGAAAATTTTGTTGCACTCTTCCAAACATTTTTGATTGAATTAATAATGGATGAACCACCCGCACCAAGGATTGGCGACAAGTCACCATTTAGGATTTTAACCGCATCATTAACATACGGAGTTATCGCATTATAAGCATCAGCGATGTCATTTAAAATTGACATGGTGTCATCAAGAATGCTGTGCTGTACAAAATCAGGCGCATCAATTAAGTCAAAATCTTCAAACGCATCTAATAGTGCCTGATCTACATTATCTGCATTTTCATCAACTACATCATCAGTCGCTACCGACGAATCAGGGAATATTAACTCACCAGCTTCGACAAATGAAAATGAAATAACACTCATTCGACCGTTTTCAACGGAGTTGCTGACTGTTGCTGTACCCACAATATTGACATTAAGTTCGCCAAGAATAGGATGTATTAATGTTCCTGCTCCCTCTTCTTCAATTGCCTCTACAAGTTTTTCAGCTTGTTCTTTGTGATCATCACCAACCACAAAGGCGTCAATTTTATTTTTACGTGCTGAACGTCCCAGATCTTCGGTATAGGGTACATCTCTAAACGGGTATTCATGCGTCTGATTCCGCCGTCCAAACTCTGATGATGTACCGCTAACTTGAAAAGGAACACCTCGGAAACTGGCCGGCAATAAATTATTTAACCAGTTTAAGTTCATAAAGCTCATAAAACTCATTAATTTCTCCCAAAGTTAGCGTAGGGATTCCAGCCAACGTCAGTTTTAGTATTAAAACCTGATGCCTGTTTTGTCTCTTTTACTACTGTGCCATTCGGTGCATTCTCAAACTTAACAACAAGCTCGCCTTTACTGTTGCGATTTACATTATTATTTGAAAAGTTGTTTAGTGGCATTTGTGGTGCTTGATAATACGGATATGTAACCATTGGTTTCGCCATTTCTTTCGGTAAATTTGCCGTATCAATCTTAACTTTTACTTCCTTTTCATCATCACCAAAAATATAGTCCCACGCATCTAGTAGCGGTTGGATGCCTGACTTAACGTTATCCCACAAGTTTTTAAAGAAATTCTGAACACTTTCCCACACTTTTGGAATAGCTTCCCCCGCATTTTTAAATGGTTCGACAAATACATTAATTATCGGCATTACATAAGGCTTGATAAACTCCCAGATACCATTAAAGAATTTACCTACAACTTCCCATGATTTTACAATCCCTTCACCGCCTGCTTTAAAACCTGCTATAAAGAAGTTAATGATAGGCATGACAAAGGGTTTGATAAATTCCCATAATCCACTAAAGAACTTACTAACAGCACCCCAAGCATTAACAATAAAAGAAGCTCCAACTTTGAACCCTTCAATAAAGAAATTGATAATCGGCATTACATAAGGCTTAATCACCCCCCACAACCACTTAAAAAATTTAACTATATCATCCCAGTATGTGATAATTAACACTGCGGCGATAGCAATGCCAGTCATAATAAATCCTATTGGGTTCGCCGCCATTACCGCATTTAAAGCCATTGATGCTGCACGTACCTTTTTAAATACATTTGATAATTTTATTTGAGCTGCCGAATGAAACTTTGTTGCCAATTCATTAGCTTTGAGCACGCCGTTGTAAATACTGATCCCTGTTGATAGCGCGCCAACAATGATATTCACCCCCGCACACGCAACACGAAGACCAATTAACCCCGCAACCGCCATTGCAACCATCTTCACTAGTTCAGGGTTTTCTTGGATGAAATGACCGAATGAAACAACTAGCGGCTGCATTTGATTTAATAACTCAGTAAATTCAGGTAACAGCGCATCACCAATTGATAAACTAATATTGGTTAGCGCATTGTTAAAAAGCTGTAGTTTATTTGCCGTCGTGTTTGAACGGGATTCATACTCCTTCTGCATTGATCCAGCATACTGCGATTGATCACCGACACGTTTAAAGTTTTCCTTTAATAACTCCATATTGTTGAGTAATGGCGATATTGCGGCAACACTTTCTTTTCCAAATAAAACCGTTAATGCAGCAGTACGCCTGTCCTCCGACACGTTACCTAGCGATTCAAGTACCGACATGATCGTCCCTTCGGCGTCTTTCTGCATCCCTTTCGCTATTTGAGTTGATGTGAAACCTAACTGTTGCAAAGCTTTTTGTTGTTTCGCTGTCGCTGCTTTTCCTGATGTTAGCGTCAGCATAAAGTTTTTAATACCTGTAGCCGCTTGATCGGTATTGGTACCCGTTGCAATAATTGTTGAACTTAATGCCGCTAATTTATCTGCACTAACCCCTGAGGTTGCTGCAAGTGTACCGATCCGTGATACAACGCTTGATATATCTTTTGCTTTTGCATTTTGTGTGTTACTCAATAAATTGATCTTGTCGGATAGCCCAACAACTTCACTTTGAGTGAGTTTTAAAGCTGTGCGCCAAGTAGCCATTGTACTACCTGCTTCTTCGGCTGATGTGTCAAAAGCAATACCCATTTTTACGGCATCTTCGGCAAACTGCTTTAAATCCTCTTTGGGTATACCTGCTTGCCCGCCTGCGGCAACAATAGCTCCAATATCTTTCGCAGCCATCGGTAATGATAATGACATTTCACGAATATCTTGGCCCATTTGTTTAAATTGTTCAGGCGTATCAAAGTCAACGACTTTCCTAATGTCAGCCATCACTTCTTCATACGCCATCGCATCTTTCACCCCTTTAACAAACGGCGCAGAAATAGCCAAACCTGTTACAGCATCTTTTAAACCAAGTTTGCCAAAGCCTGATTTGTTCATTTTTTTTTGGAACTTTTCAAGTTTGCCTTTCATGGTATTTAATTGAGGTGACAGTTTATCAACACATGTCACCACTGCTTTTAAGTTAAAGCCTGCCATTTATGATTCCTTGCTATTTTCTATGCGATTTGCTTGTTCACATAATTCAAAAACTTCGGATAGTGAACGTTCTTCTATGATATAAAAAGGGGAAAGTTGCCAGTACTTGGCGAGGTCAAAACAAAGGTTTACAAGATATTCGATTGTAATTATTCCGCTGTCGGTTGTTCCTCCGCTGTATTCTCCTCCTTCTCCTTTGGGCCGAAGAACATCATAATTTCACCCGTAATCATTAAAAAATCATAGGGTGTAAGTTGCTCAACGGAGCTTGGCGTAACGTTACCTAGCGCAACAATGTAATCAGCCACTTTTTTAGGGTCACCAATCATATTGCCATCAAATGGAAAGCCTAATTTTTTGATATCTTTGACTGTAGGCTCTTTTAATTCGAGTACATGTAACTCATTGCCGTGTGCCATAATCGGCTGTGATAATTTAATTTCTTTCATTATTGATAAAATCCTTCTTCACCGTGAAATTCGATTTCTGCTGTACCTTCTTCGGCATTGTGATTAACTTCACCTTCAACCCAAGCATTAGATAAAACGTAAACCTTACCGTTGGCAAGTTCTGCTGTAACTGTCATTGAATCGCTAGACATTAACTTGTCGATTGGAAAATCACTCGGTACTTTAAAAGTCCCTTTAATGTAGGGTGCACGGAATGTTTCTTTATAGTGAACGCTATTATCTAACCCCAAAATACTTTCTTTAACGTTAGTATTCATTGGGACTTCAATACCGCCCGTTAACGATAACTGGATAGAATCAACTTTAATGTAAGTTGTTCCTGCAATACGTCGTTGTGTCATTAGTTTTTCTCCTCTGGATATTGCAATCTAAACTGTGCTAACACAGCAAAAACGCGTAGTTGATTAACGAGATCGGGTGGGAATAACACATCCAATCGATTTGGGTCGTTAACATTTCGTTCAACAATTAAGTTCTTCTTGAATACATCAAAATTTTCAACTAAGCCTAATAATTCTAGTTGACGATAAGTGGCGTTGATTTCCGCCTTAGCTACTGCGGGTGTAATAATTGCCTGCCCTGCACCAAATCTGGTTCCGTCGTTAGCCAGTTTATGACGTGGGTATTTCGATGTGATCACGCTACGTAATTTACGTAATACATATGCAAGTGTATGAAGTGTTTCACTATCAAGATAGCTATTATCCGCAATGCCGTAACTGTTACGTTGATATGTAGTGATATCTCGCTGAATTAATAAATTACCGCTAGAAACATATGCTGTCGCAATGCCATGGCTTAATAATGATTGTTGCTCTGTTAGTGTAAACTGATTGCTATCAGATGCTGGCAATGCACCATTTAATAATCCAGTTTGCGTTGGTCGAGCCGGATCATTACGAATAAATACAGCATTACGAGCAGTTCGCATCGCAATTAATTCATCAATACCCGTTTGAATGGTTTTCTCATAACCTGCAACGGTAATATGTTGGTAATTTAATTTATCGCCAAACTCTACAAGTTCGGATAAATCACCTTTTTTAGCGGTATAAGCATGTCCATACAATTGGCGCGCATAGCTCCATCTACCCGTAGTATCATCCATTTCATGATTAAATGTTGCCAAAGATGATAAGTCATTAAATGGGAATGCGATAAAATCAAGGAGTTTGTCACCCATAGCCGCAATAACGGGCGTTAAATCTGGAGTACCTGTTCCGCCATGCATTTGCACGATTGTAATATTTAATCCGTCAGGTGTTTCTTCTCCGCCAATTGTGCCATAGTAGTTAAAGCACAAAGGAATGTCATTGCCACTCAACCCTTTGTTTTTAGCTGTTAGCGTTATTGTACTATTCGTCACGGTTGCGGTAACAGGTAAATCAAGATGAGTATTAATCGCATTATGTAAGCCGTTTGCTATGGTTTCAGCAGTATCAGAAACAGTTACTCGTGATTGAATTTTACTGTTGCCGATATAGAGACTTAATGTGCCTGTTTCTTCCGCTGTCCCCGATATTTGAATGGTACCAGTTGAATTTGACCCCGCAATTGGCTCATCTACCGCAATAACAAAAAGCTCACCAAAAGTATCAGTGTTGCGATAAGCTTCAACCATTCTAGATAATTGGCTGCCTCGTCCTGCTAGTTTTTTAGCGTGATCTGCTGTTGGCATAATAATAAGTTTATTACGCTCAATTGGACTTTCAGCCAATGGATAAGCAATAATTAATGAAGCACCGCTATCTTGGATTGTATTGGCCGCAGAGGAATCCACTTCCGCATAGAATAGCGGCACTTTTATATTGCTAGGAATGTTGTTAAAACTAATTGTCATTTTTAGCTACCTTTTTTTCTTGTTTTACTTTGATGTTTGTAACTTCTTCAACATCATTATTTGTTAGTCGTCTAGCCCAGTATTGGTTAAACTCAACATTACGACCGTCTGCTGGTAAATAATCCCCGCTATTGGGGTCATATACCTGCTTGCCACTCACTGGTTTAATTATCATTATTGCCCTCATAGATATTATTGTGTTCAAAATTAACGGTTACCTTTGAATCCTGTTCATTAACAGCCCCTGCTAAAGTATCAAAGTCGCCGATGTTTAACGGGTTGTACTGCGGAGGTTCGGTAATATCTGGTTTGTTTATATCGGGTTGCCAGTCAGGATCAGGAATTGGGTTATCAATAGCGTTTAAATCAAAATATTGTCGAGTATCATCAAACCCAACTTCCCGCACTGCGCTAAAATTAAATTGATAAAAAATTCTCCCTCGATCTAAATCAAGTAAATCACCACCATCATATTGAATAGGATAATGCGCAGGTGAAGGTTCATAGCCAAGCAATGCTCGCCAAAGTTCGGTTTTTATGTTTTCGACAATGTCGTATGCTTCGTGTTGTCCTCGCTCATCAAGTGGCTTTAATGCAACAATAACTCCAAACCCCTCAGTCACATTTTGCCAATAATCCGTTTGTGACTGGTTATCTTCTGCTCTATCATCAAGCGGAACCACATAAGCGGCAGGTAATTTTAAAAATGCTGTATCTTTAATAGCTGAAAATTCAGCAGCTCCCCCAACACGACCTTCAAAGCTAGGGCTAAAATGACGCAATGTGTGGACGATATGTGATAATTTCATTGTTTAACCTGCTTCATTGAGTTGACTAGCTCTTTAGCTAACGTGTATTTACTCCATGATGATTCTTTATTTAACGCATCAATCATAAAGTTTTTACGTGGTGCAATGCGCCAAGGCGTTCCACCTGATGCTCCTTTTTTATGGCTTTTCCCTCGTTTTGCATTACGCCTAACGCCATAAAATAAAAATGCTGGATAATACGGACCCATTAGCTTTTCCATATTGTTTCCGCCTTTAACATTCGGCATCACAATAACCATGAGTCCTGGTCGCCGTGATGTAGGACGAGGCACTTTATAACCGATAGAACGACTCAACTTACCACTTCGATATCCCGGATATTCACCACTTTTGGAAACCTGTTTTTTACTGACTAATGCGCGTGATGTTGCTTGAATTTTTCTACCGATTTTGACGAAGGTTTTACGCAATTTTTTTCGGTCAAGTTCAGCCACTTCGGTTAATTTAAAATCAACATGAACGTTGTAATCATTCATTTAGTGCAAACTCCTCACATTCAAGTAAAAGATATTTTTTTAACTGATCTAACCAACGACATCGTTTAATTCGATAAACTGAACAGTTCCAAACAATTTCATAATCAACAGATATTGGCATCCCGTCGTTGGCAATTATTTCGAAATAATGAGTGATTACATTCTCGGTCTGAATTGAATTAAAATAGGTTGCAGAGTTCGGTTGTGTGACTTTAGCCCATTTGTAAAAACCTTTTGAGTATTCAGGATCTACATCACTAAAACCAACAGGAATATCAAACCTTCGGCGAATCAATATTTTTTGATTTCGTTTGCCTGCCGCTCTAATCATATTGGTATATACCTGTAAGAGTTTAATAAGGCATTGAAGCCAAGAGGAATAGAATATAACTGTTCGTTAGCAACATCTTCACGTTGTTGATACCAATACCCCACAGCCAACAAAATTGCAATTTTTACATCTGGTTCAACTAACATGGCTGATGGGCATGCGTCAGCCGGTATTTCATCCTCATAAAATATACGGTTGGTGTAATTCTGTGCTCTACTAATTGCGGCCTTTAAATATATATTTAATAAATTGTCTTCATCATCATTATCAATTCGACATTGGTTTTTGATTTCATCTAGCGTTGGAAATTTATAAGTTATGGTAGACATAAAAACCTCTAAGCCCTTTATTTAATAAAGGGCCTTGTCATTTCAGTTAAGATTTTGCTGAACGTGATTGAACCGCTGGCATAGTTAACACTTTAATAGCATTGCTATCATTCAACATAGAGCCAACACGTTTGGTTGTATAGAATCCAACAAATGGCTTCTTAGTGTATGGGTCTCGTAACATACGAATACCAATGCGATCAAAGATATAAAAGCCACGTTTGAAGTTACCAAATGCGATTGGTGCTTTGCCTGAGCTGTCGCCGATATTAGGCATTTGCTCATTTTCAGCGACAGCAAAACCCGATAATAATGATGGTTGGCCAACTTGTAAGCCTGGTTGCCAGATGTAATTACCATTAGAATCTTTTAGTAAACGAACCGCTAACAATGATTGATTGTTCATCATAAATTTAGCACCTGAACGATAGACCTTACGCAGTGTGTAAGTTAACTTCACAATATCATCAGTTGTTAGATTCGCCGCACCTGCTACAACGTTTTGTAATTTACCCCAATCGCGATCTTTATCTGCTTGCGCTGTAGTTTCGTAAGCTAAAAAGCCTTTCGGTTTTTTATTTCCGTCACCGAGTGTAAATGCCTCTTCTTCTTTTTCTGCAAACTCTTGAGAAAGCTCATTCACAATAAAAGATTCAACATTAAAAAAGGCATCATCAAGCATGGTTTGCGTGGCGTATGGATTACCGTAGATTTCACCCCAGACAGGAGAAATAACACCGAGTTTTGGTGTTCCTGTTTCTGTTCGCTCATCGGTTTCACCGACCCAACCACTAGCAATGCCACCTTTACTGGTTAGCTTTTTCCAATCAGGTGTGCCAACCGTCATTACCGTACATTCTTGACGCATCACAACTTCATCACGCAATGCGGCTAAAATATCAGTATTTAGTTCTTCTGGTACTGCAAAGCCACCGTCAGCATCCGTACCCGTTTGCATTGCTTTTCGTTCCAGTTCGGCTAATCCTTGTTCGTCACCTTTGCGGATGAACATGGCAAACGCTTCTTTATGTGCTGAGGCTTGTTTGTTACCGCCTGCAGGGCGTTTGACCTCTTTTAGTTCGTTTTCTAGCATATTTTTTACATTATCTAATTCTGATAATTTGCCATTTAAGGTTTCAACCTTTTCAGCTAATGCACTTTTTTCTTGTGAGATAGCGTCTAATCGCTTGTCATTTGTTGCTTTAAATTGCTCAAATTGATTTTTAATTTCTTGCGCGACCAGTTCAACATCTTTTTGATCTACTGCCATAATATATAAACTCCTAGTTAAAAATAGATTTTAAAATATTTAATGCGTTTTCTTCGCTATTACTAACGTCTCGCTGTTTTAGTGAAGAGTATCCCTCAGACATAAACGCCTTTGCCTGAGTTCTGGAGAGTCCAACGTCACGCAGTACTCTTTCTATTTCTTTCGGCGGCGGTATATCCCCACTTTCGAAAATACTTTTTACGTTATCAATCCTTGCTTCATCGTTGGCAGGGAACGTGACAACGGAAACCTCCCAAAGGTCAATATCCTTTAAAATGAATGCAGATTTTTCCTTGTCATAATCATAATCGTTTAATATATAGCCAATTGACAATCCCGATAATGATTTTGCTTTCATATGAGCATGTGCTCGTTTTGCGAGTGGATCATCATCAATTAATAACTGCCCCTCAAGGTATAATCCGTTATCGTCCTCAACCATTTTTGTGTAATAGCCGATAGGTTCGTCCATTTTGTGTTGCCAAAGGAGTGCAGGTAAACGCCCTTTTTCTTTCCACTTATTAAGCGAATTCGTAAAAGCACCTTTAATCACAATATCGGAATAACTATCTTTTACGCCGAACACCGAGCCGTAGCCCGTAAACGCACCTGTATCACTGATTGACTTAATTTCAAAGGGTATATCAAGTCTCTTTTTGTTTAGCATTTTTGTTATTATCCTGTGGTTTAGTAGTCATATTCATTGGGGTTAGATAGATGTCACCACCCTCTCTTGGGTTACGCTCTTCCAAATCTCGGCACTCATTCGGTGACAAAATGCCCCAGTTAATACCTGTGGCGTACGATTCATAACGTGATTTCATATCGCCACGCAATAAAGCTCCTACATTGAATTTGGCATAAAACTGTCCTCGCTTTTCTTTATTAACCAGACCAACATTTATGCGCTGTTCAATACGTGTTAGATACGGTACTAATGAGTAGTTAACAAATCCCATACCTAGATTTTCAATATTATTAAATGTAGCCCTGTCTGTGTTTTGCACCATGTGCATCGGCACTCGGAATATTCTGCATATTTCCTCTAATTGAAATTTCCTTGTTTCTAGAAATTGGGCATCTTCGGCGGACATACTGATGTTGCTCCACTTTAAACCCATTTCTAGAATCATTGGCTTATGTGCATTTGATAAACCTTGATGGCGCTCTTGAAAATTGTCTTTTAATCGTTTGTACGCTTCATCAGTTAACACTTGGTCAGTTTGTAATACACCACTTGATACCGCACCATTACTGAACAGTCTGGAGCCGTGTTCTTCCGTTGCTAAACCTAGCCCTATAGCGTGCCGTGCATAACTAATAGGGCTTAGTCCAACTAAAGAATCCATTGAGAATGTGCGTACATGCCAAATTTCCTCTTGGGATAAAACATCACAAGAGCCGTCGGGGAATGTGACTTGATAAACAGGTTCCCATTTCTCATTAAGCTTGGGCTGTACGCTACCAGGTAAAAGCGGGAGTAGCTCAACGACCTCACCGAATACTTTAACTTTGTAAGCGTAAAAGTTACCTCGCAAACAAAGACAACCGATTAGATACTCCCAAAACTCCTGCGGTGTCATATAGTTATTTGGTGCAACGTACAAAAGCGAGTACAGTTTTTCTTTAGGTGCTTTCTTGCGCCCTTTATCGGTCGCTTGATATAAAAAACAAGGTAACATTCCAACTGATTCTGTTAATACCCTCACGCAACCGAACACCGCTGTTAGCTGCATAGCTAGGGCTGGGCTAACTCTGCGACCCGCGTAAGTATCTAGTGAAAGACCGATGTAATTGGGTACCTCTTGAGAGGTGGTAACGCCTTGCGATTTACGTTTAAATAAATTAAAAATATTCATTATAAGGACCGTATTCCTACGTTTAGGATGTGATCTGATAAATTGTTTTCCAACTCATCTTCTTTATTTGTTACACCAAAAGCCATAGCTAACGCTTGCATTCCGTCTATCCGCCCTGTTGCTTTGTGCTT
>NZ_JBIDFF010000004.1:0-132420 GCF_046635645.1 Gilliamella sp. BG2 | reverse complement strand
CACAAACACGCCCAACAACCTAGTTTAGCGTACTAGCTTTACTTCGTTATCGGCATATTTTGATGCTGTGATAAAGCAAACTTATTAATATTGTGGAGCTATCGATGTGTTTTTTTCTCTAAAATAGCTCAGCTTGACTATTGATTTTATTGAAGTTTATTATTAAGTTCCTAGATTGCACCATAAAGTGTAATTCGTCTTAACGCTTAGAATAAAAAGCGACAGGGCTTTTAAACTTATGCCGTTTTCTTGTGTGTGAGTTCAATAGATATTGTGTATAGTTATAAATACAAAAATCTAGTATCTTTCCTTCCTAGAAAGGTGATTATAATGCATAGCAATCTCCAAACTGTGGTGGTGCGAAGGTGCTAGTATAAATCACCTTTCTACTTTCTTCACTCCACCGTGTTTAAAATTGCACTTCATGTTTGAATCCAGGAAACACTAAATAAAAACTTTAATAAAATCAATATATTTGTCAACCGCTTTTTGACGTAATTTTTAAATAAGCTTTTCATCAAAACAAAAAGCAAAGTATTAACGAAAAAAGCACAATTTATTTGAGCAATGTATCACAAATCTAGAATGTCAAATAACCAATTGTTTAATTAAAATGTACTCTGCAACAATCGTGATAGTTACCAAGACAATATTATGCAAAATTGGGGATTTTCATTACTAGAATTGTTAATAACTATTTGTATTAGTGCTATTTTAGTCACAATAGGCGTTGAGCATTGGAAAGAGCAACAGCTGCGTAATGAATTAGCTTATACAACCAAACAGTTAGGTTATTTTTTGTATGAAGTTCAAATAAAAGCGTCGATTAAAAATGAGAATTACATTATTCATCAATTTACTTCACCATGGTGCATTGCAATTACTCACGATGAAAAACCTGCCTCATGCAGCGAGGGAGTGCTTTATTTCATGAAACCAGATAATTCTGTTGAAATTAGTGAATTATTAAACAATAAAAATGCTTTGATCTTAGGTCGTCGCAACTTAGCACAAACAATGTCTTTCCAATTAAAAAATAAGATAGGTACTAGCAGGATTTTTATTTCTTTATTTGGACGCATTCGATTCTGTGCAGAAAATAGCTATATAACAGGGTTACCTCGATGTTAAAAGCATCTGGATATTCCTTATTTGAAATGCTTATTAGCTTAATATTATCAAGTCTAATTTTTATGGGTATAACCTCGTTTTACATTCAATTACAAACAAGTATTATGCAATATTATCAAAAAATACGTTTACAACAGGCAATTGAACTTGGATTAGCTGGTATGAAAAAAGACATAAGACGAGCTGGTTTTATTGCTAATGACCCCAAAAAAATAACAGCTAAAGCTATTAAAATCGATAAACAAGGAAAATGTATTGTTCTTCGATACGATAGCGAAATTCGCAATTCTTGGGTTTGGGACAAATTTTCCCCTATAAAGTCAGATGTTTTTACCTATCGCTATAAAGAAAACAATATAGCCTATAAAACAGGAGCAATAGATTGTTTTGGAACTAAATGGGAAAACTTATTTGATTCAAACGAAATCAAAGTAACCGATTTTACAATAAAACAGCTACCCGATGCCATTAGTCTATCTGTTACTGCTGAATTAAGAAAAAACAAGCAGATTAATTATCACATAACTGAAATAATCAAAAATGAAAACCTATTTTAAACAAATTTATACTTCGTCTGGGTTTAGCACTATTTTAATGGTAATTATTTTGATGGTTGTGGGATTGGTGCTATTAATTGGTTTTAATATACTTATTACCTCGTGGCAAAAAACTATCTTAATGGAAAGTCAATACTATCAAAAATTTAATCAAGCTAGTTCATCTTTAACTTGGGCAATAACCCAAAATTGGCAAACTCCTAAAACAAATTGGTATTGTATGACTGAACCCACTTATCAATTAAAAGCATGTATAAAAAAGTCTTTATTAAAAATTGATAAGTATGTGTTAGTAAGGGGCGAAGCTAAAGACTTCTATTTATATACACTCGCACATTTTGATAATAATCGATTGATTGTTGAAAAAGGTCATTGGCTCGATTATTGCCCAGAAAAAAGGGCTATTTATTGTGAATAACAAAAAGAAAAAAATAGCTGGCTTTAGTTTAATTGAAGTTATGATAGCAACGCTATTATTTTCAATTATTATGTTAGGATTTGTTAATTACCAACAAGCATTGTTTTATAAACATCACTACTTTACAAACTACTTACGTGCCAACAAAATTGCTTTTCAGCTACTTGATAGCTACCCTTATACCACAAACCAAATTATTCCTTCTGGTTGGCACTATAAGCTCACCAGTAAAACTTATAATGCTCAGTGTAAAATGGTTGTTATAACGGTTAATGCACCTAACAAACAAGTTGCCAAGCAGCAACGATTATTTTGTAATTCACTCTAAATGTTTGCAAGTTAAATACCATTCATCCCTCTATCCAGTTATGTAGAAGTTGCAAAACTTGTGACGTTTTTTCAGCGTGAACATTATGCCCTGCACCTTCAACTACTTCAATTTTTGCATTAGGAAATTGTTCGAAAATCGCTGGATAAGCTTCATTTGTAATATAAGTAGAGTTATTTCCCCGAATAAATAACGTGGGTTTTAAGCAAGGAGAGATATTTTGCCAATCGCATATATGAGCATATTGTGAATTAATTGCTTCAATATTAAACAACCATTTATCATTCTTAAACGATTTTAGTAAAAAAAGAATGGTTGGCATGTTAATACCTACTTGTTCCATTAAATTGATGATCTGCTTTTTATCGGTAATTTTGTTACTAAGGCAATACATTAACACTCTTAAAATAGTGGCATTGGCCGAACGGTGATATTTTATAGGCGCAATATCGATAGCAACAATTTTTTGGATAGAATCTGAAAGCATTTGCGATAATTGCAAAGCAATCTTCCCCCCCATTGAGTGACCAACTAATATTATATCTTTTAATTGTAAATCATAACAAAGTTCAGCTACATCTTCAGCCATAGTTTGATAAGTTATCTTATCAGACCAAGGGGAATGCCCATGATTACGCAGATCAACTTGCACGGTTTGATAATACTGCATAAAATCCTTCGCTAACATATTTAAATTATCTAAACTCCCAAATACCCCATGTAAAAACACTATCGACTTTCCATCACCCTGTAATTTATAGTTTAATTTCATACTTTAATTCGACCAATTATTTTAAGTGGCATTATTATACGTCTATTTTCAATACCATCACCGATTAATTCAATAACCACAATTTGCATAAATATGATAGAATTTAATACCAACTTTTTAACTAGTGTTAGGCCATATGTTTCAAAATAACCCTCTACTTGCACAATTAAAACAAGAACTCCATGAGCAAACACCACGCGTTGAAGGCACTATTAGAGCTCATGAAAAAGGATTTGGTTTTTTAGATGTTGATAATAAAAAAAGTTATTTCATCCCTATTGCTAAAATGAAAAGAGTTTGCAATGGTGATAAGGTATCAGGGACAGTTATAAGTAATAACGATAAAGAGTCTTTTGAACCTGAATCATTAATTGAAAGTGCATTGCAAAAATTTATTGGCAAAATAGGCTTTCAAGATCGTGCAATGGTTATTTATCCTGAAAATATGTCAACTAATCTAGCCATTCGTTGCAAAATAAACAAGCAAGTTAGCGAAAAACTAAAAGAAGGCGATTGGGTTGTGGCAACGCTTGTTTCTCACCCTTTGCAAGAAGAACGGAATCAATTTCTTGCCGAAATTGTTCGTTTTGTTGCTGAAAGCAATTCACCTTATCAACTTTGGCTAAAAACGTTAGCGCGCTACGATTTAGAAACTCACGCCCCACAGTTCGATTCATTATCAATTAACGGTACTGAACTTGATAACCGTCAAGATTTAACCGATGTTAACTTTTTCACCATCGATAGCGAAGATACAGAAGATATGGATGATGCTATTGCGATATCAAAAGGTGAACAAGGAGATTATCAATTGATGGTTGCCATTGCCGATCCTACCGCTTATGTATTACAAGATAGCGAACTTGATCGTATTGCCAAAATCAGAAATTTTACCACTTATTTGCCTGATTTTAATATCCCTATGCTACCCAAAGAGCTTGCCAATGATTTATGTTCATTAAAAGCAAATCAAAAACGTCCAGCGATGATATGCAAAATGAGTATTGACGAAACGGGCAATATTAATAGCGATGAGATCACTTTTATACCAGCTTGGATTGAATCAAAAGCTAAATTAACTTATAACAATGTTTCTAATTTTTTAGAAAATAATGAAGATTTAGAAACTAACAATCCAATTATTAAACAGCAACTTAAACATTTAGCTGACTTAGCAAAAATTCGTATGACATGGCGGCAAAATCATGCTTTAGTTTTTAAAGATAATGGAGATTATCGTTTTGAACTTGATGAAAATCGCCAAGTTAAATCAATAATTAAAGAGTCTCGTCGGATTGCAAATCAAATAGTAGAAGAAGTCATGGTTTTAGCTAACCAAGCTTTAACATTGCAATTAAAAAATAAAATTGGTTTTGGAATTTTTAATATTCATTCAGGTTTTGATAATAAATATATTGAACAAGTAGCGACTTTTTTAAATGATAACGGAATCACTGAATTTGATAAAGAATCATTAGTATCTTTTGATGGTTACGTAAAGTTGCGTCGTATAATCGACAACACTCCATTTTTGTCCACAAAACTTCGTAAGTTCCAAAGCCCTGCTGATTTTTCAACTGAACCTAAACCACATTTTGGTTTGGGATTTGATGCCTATGCAACATGGACTTCACCAATACGTAAATATGGTGATATGGTCAACCATCGATTAATCAAAGCATTTATCCGATCACAAGAATTAGTCGCACCCGATAAAGATCAATTAAAAAACATGAATGAAAGACGCAAAACATTACGCTATGCAGAACGTGATATGGCTGAAAACCTTTATGCTCAATACTTATCAAATAAAGTAGGTGAAAGTTTTTCTGCTGAAATTATCGATATCAATCGTGGTGGTGCTCGAGTTCGTTTATGTGATATAGGCGCTTTTGCATTTATGCCACTTTCAATGATTCACTCAGTCAAGGAAGAAATTATCTCGTTACCTGAGGAAGGAATCATCAAAATTAAAGATGAGGTTTGCTACAAACTTGCTGATACTATATCTGTTGTTATTCACCAGGTTAAAAGCGAAAATCAATCAATCATTACAAAATTAACCAACAATTAAAAAATAAAAGAAAGATTATTCTTGCTTGAATTTACAGCTTTTTTGCTGTTATTTCTTCCCCCGATGTAAATCAGGGGGAATAATTAAAACTTTATTATATTTTTAATATCAAACCTCTTTTTCTTATTAAAAATATCTGTTATCTTTCGGGACTAAAAATAATGAATTAATCATTAAAATGAACAATAATTCAGGGAGGCTATAATGTCAATTCATGGACACGAAGTATTGCATATGATGAATGGAAACAATTATACCGAATCTTCTTTACTTGATGCTATCAAAAGTAAGTTTGGAGAAGATGCCATATTTCATACTTGTTCAAAATCCAACATGAATGCCGAGCAACTAATCGCTTTTTTAAAAGCAAAGGGGAAATTTAAACCCTCAGTTGATCATGAAACTAAATTTACGGTCGATAATAAAAAAATATGCAAACATTAGAGAGAAATGACCGTATATAAAGTACAATTTTTATAAATTTAATTTAATCTGCTAGTGTTTTTTAAATTAATAAGAGTATATAATTTCGCGCTATAACAATAATCGTTATAAGTGGCTGTTGTTACTAATAACGTGACTAAATTAGTGGCAAAGTTGCTCGCTTTAAAATTAACCTAAAGAATATGCTCATGGAATTTGATAAATGAAAGTAAGTAATATCCTTATATGCACCTTTGTCGCTATTCTTGTCACAAGTTGTGCAAAAAAAAATTTACCTTTAAAAAATAATGAACCAACTTCCGAAACAGAGCAACTATCTCTATTAAAACAACAAACTGAAACTAACGACCCTTATGTTGTTGATGCTAAAAATCAACTAATTCGGTTTGTTGGTGATAAAAACTTCGATAACTACATTATTAAACAAGGTATTCTAAATTGTAAAGGCAATAATAATCTCTCCTCTTGCGTATTGAATTTTTATTTAAATGAACTATATAAATTAAAGTATCATGTGCAACTCAAAAAAGTAGTTGAGGAAAACCAAGCCGAACATAATATGGAACTAAGTAAAATAAAAGCAACTGAAAACAATATAAAAAGTTATTGCCAATATTCAGCTGATTTCGTTGCAGCAATTTATACAAAAGATAATGCAAAAATAACACAATATTTTCGACCACAATTTAGAATGTCAGAACAAGATATCTCATCCTTAAAAGCAAAGATTACTAAAGATGACTATTCTTACTTCCTAATAAACGAAAACCCAAGCATTCTTCAAGAAATGAAAGTGGATTACGTTGAGAAATGCTTAGATGATCCAAAAAACAATATTATCAATTATTTCAATATTTTTAGATAATACTAACGCGAGTCTTTTATGTGCAATTTATTTCCAATTCATAAGTTTAATAAAACTTTAATTTGCAAGGTGCTTTGCTTAGCTTCAGCTACTTGTATTAGTTTTTCTGCATGGGCTTTTTCGCTTGATGATGTAGTTGAAAAAGCTGAAAAACTATCTAAAAAGGCTTATGTTCAACCATCTAAAAATATTCCTAATGAATTAGCATCTTTACAATTTGCTGATTACCAAAAAATTCTATTTAATCATAAAAAAGCTTACTGGGGTGATCAAAAAAGTCGTTTTAAACTTGAGTTTTATCACGAAGGAATGTACTTTGATGTTCCAATAAAGATTAATGAAATTGTTAATAACCAAATAACTCCAATACAATATGATCCTAGCTATTTTGATTTAAGCCAGATTAATCTTGATAAAATAGATACTAAAAATTTGGGTTTTGCTGGTTTTAAAGTCCATTACCCAATTAATAATCCAACAAAAACCGACGATGAAATATTTTCAGCTCTTGGTGGCAGTTATTTTCGTGCGGTAGGTAAAGATCAACGCTATGGTCTTTCGGCAAGAGGGCTTGCCATTAACACTGGAGAAATGTCTGGTGAAGAATTTCCACGTTTTAAAGAGTACTGGATTGAAAGACCAGAACCAAATCAAAAACATTTAGTTATCTATGCATTACTCGACTCACCAAGCGTAACTGGTGCTTATAAAATTACATTGATTCCAAGTATTGATACTACTGTTACAGTTCAAGCTAAGGTCTTTTTCCGCGATTCTGTAAAAAAACTTGGCATTGCCCCACTAACCAGTATGTTTTTATTTGGGCCTAATCAACCATCACCATTGTTAAATTATCGACCTGCAATGCATGATTCTAATGGACTATCAATATTAGCAAATAATAACGAATGGATATGGCGTCCATTAAATAACCCTAAACGTCTATCGTTTTCATCGTATAGCTTAGAAAACCCAAAAGCTTTTGGCTTAATTCAGCGTGATAAAGGTTTTGATGATTATCAAGATCTCGATGATCACTATGAAAAACGACCAAGCGTTTGGACTGAAATTTTAGGCGATTGGCAAAAAGGACGAGTCGAATTAGTTGAAATCCCAACAGCAGACGAAACTAACGATAATATTGTCACTTTTTGGGTGCCAGAAAAACAATATAAAGCCGGCGACGTGCTTGATATAAAATATCGATTACATTATTCATTACATGAATTACAGCGTTATCCTAATAATATCGCAAAAGCTATTAGTACCCGATTGTCATTAGGCGATATAAAACAAGCTAATTTAATTCGTAAACTTGATGGCTCTAATGCGTACGTGATTGACTTCGCTGGTCCTTCATTATCAGAAAATGACCCAGTCAAAGTAATTTCAAGTATTACTAACGGCTCTATTGTAAGCTGTAATTCACAGTACAATCCAATAATAAAAGGATGGCGTGTAATTGTTAGATTCAACGTCCAAGATAGTAAAAAGGCAACGGATATTCGTGTACAACTCGCTTCACAAGCAACCAATGAAGTGATTTCTGAAACTTGGAGCGGGCAATACCCAGCACAATAGTAATGTAATAGTCATTATTATTATAAGATAAAAATATGAAAAAAGATTACTTTACAAATCTACCTGATGCTGAAGCTTGGCGTCAAAAATATGAAAATAATACAACATCACCTGATGATGTTGAGTTCTTAAAATATCGCTTAAATCAGATTGGCGATACTAGTTCTTTTATTGATGACCGAAAACAACAACCAAGTTATCCTGAAGTTGAACGCGTTTCAATTCAACCTCAAATCTGGAACCAGCGCTATATTGCCAAGTCAAAACATAACTTTAATATTTTAGCTATAATTCGACGCTTTATTATGTTTGCGCTGATTGTAGTACAAACATATTATGGAACCACTTATCTATCTTCTTTATTACCATACCAAAGTTGGCAAAAAATCAATTTTATGACTAATTGGGATATCAATCCTGAATTAGCCATCTACAGCATAATACCTTATATCATACAAGGGGCGATTATTATCCTGTTTGCTATTTTGTTTTGTTGGATCTCCATTGGATTTTGGACCAGCATTATGGGCCTAATTTTAGCCGTCATGGGTAAAGACCGTTACACTATTCCTATTCCCAAGGACCCAGCATCACATATCGACGCAAAGCATCGAACCGCTCTTGTTATGCCAATTTGTAATGAAGATGTTGCTCGAGTATTTGCTGGGTTACAAGCAACTTATCAATCTTTAGCTGAAACAGGCCACGCAGCTTGTTGTGATTTTTATATATTAAGTGATACTAACGATCCCGATCTATATGTGAACGAACTTAAAGCTTGGGCTGAATTTAATGCAGCAAAACAAAACAATGGTTGCAACGTTTTTTATCGCCATCGCAAACGCCGAGTAAAACGTAAAAGTGGTAATATTGATGATTTTTGCCGTCGTTGGGGGCACCAATATGAATACATGATGATCCTTGATGCCGATAGTATCATGACAGGCGATTGTATTTTAAAAATGATCGCCATGATGGAAATGACACCTAAAGCAGGTATATTACAATCACCGCCAAAATCAGTCAGAATGACCACGCTTTATGGACGTATTCAACAATTTGCCAATCAGATTTATAGTGATATATTTTGCTCTGGCACACACTTTTGGCAACTAAGCGAAGCACAATATTGGGGTCACAATGCAATGATTCGCTTAAAACCTTTTATTGAGCATTGCATATTATCTCCATTGCAAAAACGTAAGGGTCCAATTCATATCTTATCGCATGATTTAGTTGAGGCGACGCTTATGCGTCGTGCTGGTTATGGCGTCTGGATCGCTTATAATATGAATGGAAGTTATGAAGAGCTTCCTGGTAATATGATTGAAGATTTAAAACGTGATAATCGCTGGTGTATGGGTAACTTAATTAATTTAAGGCTAATCTTCAAAAGCGGTATTAAATTGACCCATCGTTTAATGTTTGCAACTAGTGGCATGGCTTATATTTCTTCATTATTGTGGCTAGTATTTTTAATATTTTCGACACTATTATTATTGGTGTTTAATATTTCTGAGCCTCAATATTTCTTCCAACCTAACCAATTTTATCCTACTTGGCCAAGGTGGGATGAACAATTAGCCATTCAACTATTATCAACCACAATGGTTTTACTGTTTGCACCTAAATTCTTCAGCTACGGTATTATTATAGCCAGAACTGGGGCAAAAGATGTTGGCGGTATATTTAAATTAACTTTATCAATACTGATTGAAATGATTTGGTCAATGATTTTAGCGCCAATACGCATGATCTTTCATAGTAAATTTGTACTTAAAGCATGGATGGGCAGTAAAATTCAATGGAAGTCACCATCCCGAAGTGACGACGCTCTAACATGGGGGGAGTCATTTTATTTTTGTTGGCCACTGTCATTATTAGGTATTATCTGGTTAGGAGTAATTATCTGGTTAAATCCACAATTTACTTATTGGTATATAGCCATATTAATACCTTTAACCATTTCACCTTTAGTAATTAGAGTATCTGGGCTTTCAAGTATCGGCATGAAGGCAAAAAAAGCAGGACTATTTTTAACCCCTGAAGAAACGCATCCTACAAGAGCTGTTACTCTTACAGGCGAATATTTAATTAAAACTGAAACTGCATTTGTTGAGCATGGTTTTGTTATGGCGTTGGTCGATCCTATATATAATGCGCTAACTTGCGCTTTATCGACTTCAAGACATAGAGTTAATAATAAAAACCAACAAAAACGCAATGAGCTTATTGAACAATATCAACACATAGACTTAGAAAAAATGAGTAAAGAAAAGCAGTTAGCGATTTTAGAAGACCCAATTATTCTTTCCGCATTACATCGTCATATTTGGCAACAACAAGAAAAATACGACAATTTGTTCTCAATATGGCAAAATGAACGCCAGCAATAAGAAATAGGGCTTTTGCCCTATTTCACTTCTTTTTAGTAACTAATCAAAATCCATGGATATTTTTATGACTTGGCAACCTTCTGCACCTATAAATAATTTACTTAAGCGCGCGAAAATTGTTTCTCAAATTCGTCAATTTTTTGCTGATCGCTGTATTTTAGAGGTCGAAACACCTACCTTAAGCCAATATGCAGTAACAGACGTACATTTAAGCTCTTTTCACACTAAGTTTTTAAAGCCTGGTGAAATCGATGATCAACAAGGGCGAAACATATCATTAATTACTAGCCCTGAATATCATATGAAACGCTTACTAGCTGCTGGTAGTGGACCAATTTATCAAATGTGTAAATGTTTTCGTAATCATGAAGAAGTCAGCCGTTATCATAACCCTGAATTTACCATGTTAGAATGGTATCGCATCCAATTTGATATGATGCAAATGATTAATGAAGTCGATGATCTATTACAAACCATTTTAGATTGTGAACCTGCTGAACGTATTTCTTATCAAAAAGCGTTTCAAAGGCATCTTAATATTGATCCTTTGGAAGCCGATCACGCAACCTTAGTCAATGCAGCAAATCAGCTTGATATCGGACTTAACACAGATAATTATGATAAAGATGGATTGTTACAATGCTTATTCACTTTTGGTGTTGAACCACATATTGGTCAAGACAAGCCTATTGCTGTATTTAACTTTCCAGCATCACAAGCTGCATTAGCCGCTATTAGCCCAGAAGATCATCGTGTAGCTAGCCGTTTTGAGTTCTATTACAAAGGTGTTGAACTTGCTAATGGCTTTAAAGAATTGACTAATGCACAAGAACAACGAATGCGTTTTGAACAAAATAATTTAGATCGTACTAATCAAAACTTACCAGCTCAGAATATTGACATTGAATTACTGGCCGCTATGGAAGCTGGGCTACCAGACTGTGCTGGAGTCGCTGTCGGATTAGACCGTTTAATTATGCTTGCCTTAAATTGCAATAGCTTGAATGATGTGATGTCATTTACTTTTGAAAGGGCTTAATTATGTTCAATGCTTTAGGATTAACCGAATGGATTGCCATTATTATTGGGATTGTTGCCTTAATGTTATTTGTATTTGCTATAAAATCTCAATCAACAATTAATAATTTACAGCAACTATTCGATCTACAACTAATTCAAAAAAAGGAAGAAAACCAAACTTTAGTAATTCAAGTAAAACAACTTGAGTATGAATTAGAGCAGTATCGACAACAAAATCTAGCGCAGAATGTTAAAATTAGTGAACTCAAAACGCGTTTAGAAGAAACGTTAAGTGCAACACATGAACGACAAACTATACTAGAACAAAGCGAACAACGGCTTACGACTCAGTTTGAAAACCTAGCCAATCGTATTTTTGAACAGAGTGGTAAAAAGATTGAACAACAAAATAAACAGAGCCTTGATTTTTTACTTTCACCACTTAAAGAACAGTTAGAAGGCTTCAAAAAGCAAGTTCAAGATAGTTTTGGGCAAGAGGCTAAAGAGCGCCACACACTGACGCATGAAATCCGTAACTTGCAACTACTTAATGAACAAATGAGTAAAGAAGCAACCAATCTAACCAATGCATTAAAAGGCAATAACAAAACCCAAGGAAACTGGGGAGAATTTATCTTAAGTCAAATTTTAGATAATTCAGGATTACGTTCAGGTTATGAGTACGAAACACAAGTTAATCTAACCAACGAAAACAATCAACGATTACAACCCGATGTCATTGTTCACTTACCGCAAGGGGGTGATGTAGTTATTGATTCAAAAGTGACCTTGGTTGCCTACGAACGCCATTTTAATAGTGATGACGAAAACGTTAAAGCAAAAGCAATGGCCGAACATTTAACGGCTGTGCGTAACCATTTAAAACAACTTAGTCAAAAAGATTATCATAAACTTATTGGCATTAATTCATTAGATTATATTTTGATGTTTATTCCTGTCGAGCCAGCATTTTTAAGTGCAATAGATAATGACCCAACATTAATTAACGATGCGCTGAAAAGTAATATTATGATAGTAAGCCCCACTACTTTATTAGTTGCATTACGAACTATCCATAATTTATGGCGATTTGAATATCAAAATCGTAATGCTGAACTTATTGCCGATAGAGCAAGCAAATTATATGACAAAATGCGTGGCTTTGTTGAAGATATGGAAAATCTGGGAAGTTGTTTAGACAAAGCTCAACAAACCTATCAAAATTCCATGAACAAATTATGTAAAGGTCGTGGCAATGTAATTGGACAAATTGAACGATTTCGTGAAATGGGTATCGAAGTTAAAAAACCGATTAATCCAGATATTACCTTATTATCAATGGATGAATTGAATAACGAAAATGAGAGTAAATAAACAAAACCTAGATTCACGATTATGGGAAATAAGTGTATACTCATCGCACGCAAAGAGGAATTGAATATGGCAAAAAAGCAAGACAAAGAAGTAAGTTTCGAAGAGACACTTAAACAGCTCGAAACCATTGTAGCTCAATTAGAAAACGGCGATCTACCATTAGACGAAGCACTAAATGAGTTTGAAAAAGGGATCAAATTAGCAAAAGCAGGACAAAAACAGTTACAGCAAGCTGAGCAACGCATTCAGATTTTATTATCTGAAAATAGTGACGCCGAACTGTCAGAATTCTCAAATGATGATAATGAATAGTTTAAAGCCATTACAAGAACGAATTGATTCGTTTTTAACCACCTATATTTCACAAATTGAACCATCTCAACTTCAACAAGCAATGAGTTATAGTTTGTTGGCTGGTGGAAAACGAATTCGACCTATTTTAGTCTATTTAACTGGACAAATGTTTAATTGCCCCCTTTCTAAGTTAGATGAAGCCGCTGCTGCGATTGAAGCAATTCATACTTATTCATTAATTCATGATGACTTACCTGCAATGGATAATGATGACTTACGCCGAGGAAAACCAACCTGCCATATCCAATTTGGTGAAGCTCAAGCAATACTTGCTGGTGACGCCTTACAAAGTTTAGCCTTTTCAATACTAGCAAAAAGTAAATTAATCGATGCTGAAACTAAAATTAATATGATAACTGAACTTGCCCATGCCAGTGGCGTTAATGGCATGTGCCTTGGTCAATCACTTGATTTACAGGCCACACATCAATCAATTAGTCTTGAACATTTGCAAAAAATACATTGTTATAAAACAGGAGCATTGATCAAAACGGCAATCCGTTTGGGTGCTTTTGCATGCGGTGAAATAGCTAAACCTTATCAGCTAATACTCGATCGCTATGCTGAAGCAATTGGGCTAGCATTTCAAATTCAAGACGATATTTTAGATATAATTGGCGAGCAATCTATTATGGGTAAACCACAAGGTTCAGACCTTACTCATGAAAAAAGTACATACCCTGCATTAATTGGGCTAGATAGCGCAGTAAAACTAACCCAGCAACTCTATCAGCAAGCTATCGATAGTCTAAAACAAATACCTTATAATAATCAGCCATTACAGGAACTTGCTGGTTATATTATTAATCGCAATAGTTAATAACTAGCTAAAATACAGCATTACATAATGAATTTAGATAATTACCCTTTGTTAAAACAAATAAACTCGCCTGAGGATCTAAGACGTTTTCCTCAGTCACAGTTATCGTCTATTTGTCACGAGCTTAGACAATATTTACTCGCATGCGTAAGTCAATCAAGTGGTCATTTAGCATCGGGACTAGGTGTTGTTGAATTAACAACAGCCTTGCATTATGTTTATCACACACCTTTTGATAAAATTATTTGGGATGTTGGTCATCAGGCTTACCCTCACAAAATTTTGACTGGTCGACGAGACCAAATGCTCACTATTCGTCAAAAAGGGGGACTTCATCCATTTCCTCATCGTAATGAGAGTGAATATGATGTGCTAACCACAGGTCATTCTTCAACTTCAATTAGTGCAGCACTTGGTATTGCAATTAGCGAACAAAAAAAACAATCAGGTAAAAAAGTAGCTGCCATTATTGGTGATGGAGCATTAACTGCTGGTATGGCATTTGAAGCAATGAATCACGCTGGTCATGTTAAGCCAGATATGCTAGTGATTGTCAACGATAATGATATGTCAATTTCTGCAAATACTGGAGCACTTAACCAACATCTAACTCAAATATTATCAAGTAAAGCCTATACATCTTTTAGGGAAAATAGCAAACGAATATTAGCTAATATTCCACCATTAAAAGAACTTGTTAAAAAAACTGAAGAACACTTAAAAGGATTAGTCACACCAGCTATCTTATTTGAAGAACTTGGATTTAATTATATAGGTCCTGTTGATGGACATGATATTAATGGATTGGTCGCAACTTTACAAAAAGTTCGCCAATTAAAGGGTCCACAACTGCTTCATGTAATAACACAAAAAGGCAAAGGCTACGCACCAGCTGAAAAAGATCCGACTTTATGGCATGGCGTACCAAAATTTAATCCAAATGATGGTATATTACCTACTACTCAAAAAGTTGCGCCAACATATTCGCAAGTATTCGGCGATTGGTTATGCGAAATGGCGCAAAATGATAAACGTTTAATGGCAATAACCCCAGCAATGGGGGAAGGTTCAGGTATGACAAAATTTGCAAATAATTATCCTGACCAATTTTTTGATGTTGCAATAGCCGAACAACATGCGGTAACCCTTGCTGCTGGGTTTGCAATTAGTGAATTAAAACCTGTTGTAGCTATTTACTCAACTTTTTTGCAACGCGCTTATGATCAAGTAATTCATGATATTGCTATTCAAAACTTACCTGTATTGTTTGCTATCGATCGTGCAGGAATTGTCGGCGCCGACGGTGAAACTCACCAAGGTGCATTTGACTTAAGTTATCTACGCTGCATACCCAATATGGTCATTATGACACCGAGTGACGAAAACGAATGTCGACAAATGCTCTACACAGGCTATTTACATAATGGTCCTGCAGCAGTACGTTACCCCCGTGGTGAAGGCACTGGAACGCCATTAATCCCATTAACAGCAATTCCTTTGGGACAATCTAAATTGTGCCGGCAAGGTGAAAACATTGCTTTACTAAATTTTGGCGCTTTACTTACCGAAGCTTTACAAGCTGCAGAACAAATCAATGCTACAGTTATCGATATGCGTTTTGTTAAACCATTAGATGAAAAAGTCCTTTTGCACATTAGCCAAACTCATAATATACTTGTCACCATCGAAGAAAACAGTATCAAAGGCGGAGCAGGTAGCGCCGTCTGTGAATATTTATTATCGAAAAAAATAAAATGTGATATTTTAAATATTGGACTCCCTGACAAGTTTATTTCTCAAGGCTCTCAAAGCGAAATAAGGCAAGAAATAGGACTAGATAAAAAACACATTATCGATAAAATTAATCGTTTTATGAATCAATAGGTTAAATATGGAAACTCAAGCTGTCACTATTCAAATTTTTGGACGAACATTAAAATTTAATTGTCCTGTTGATGAAGTCGACGCACTTAACAATGCCGCAAAAGATTTAGATGCGCGCTTAACAAATTTACGAGAAAAGTCTCCACATGTTGGCAGTGATCAACTTATTATGACTGCCGCTCTAAACATTTCTTACGAACTCTCAAAAGAAAAAGAAAAAAGCAGTGAATTTGGCGATCGGTTAAAAATGTTACAACAATTACTCGATTCTGCCCTAAATCCTAATAATTAACTACTTGAATTGTAAATTTAATACAAATAGTATTGTATGATCCGTCAAATTTTGTATTATAGCATACGACTCTGAGATGATCGCCATATGGGTTAGTCCCCTGAGCCGATATTCTAAACTTAAGAACGGAGTGACTTTTAATTGGTGTGTATGCCTTACTTGTAAGGAAACCTAAAAATTAAAACACAATGTTCACCTTGAACCTTGGGTTCAAGGGTTACGACCCTAACGACATCTTGGAGCGCTCTTTTACTTTTAAACAACAGTGAAAACTGATGAATATAAGGCAAATCATTCGTCAAAAACGGCGACAATTATCTCCCGATGAACGTGAGATTGCACAACACGCTATATATCAAAAAATTGCCTGTCACCAAGCGATTAATACTGCAAGAAATATCGCCATATTTTTATCATTTGATGGAGAAGTCGAAACCCAACCTATAATTAACTATTTATGGCAACAAAATAAATCCGTCTATTTACCTGTTATCCACCCTTTTGCAACCAAAAACTTGCTCTTCTTAAAATATACTAGCCAAACTCAACTCATAAAAAATAACTTTGGTATATTAGAACCAAAGTTAAATGTATTAAATGTACTTCCTTACCATCAACTCGACATTGTTTTTACGCCACTAGTTGCTTTTGATCAACGAGGTTATCGTATGGGCATGGGTGGAGGGTTTTATGACCGATTACTAGCAAATTATCAAACTCAACAAATTTTACCAATTGGGCTTGCTTTTGCTTGCCAAAAAGTCCAACATATTGAGAACAAACCCTGGGATATTCGATTGCCCGAAATTATTTACGCTTGAATTTATTGATAACAATTTAAAAAATTGTCAAAATTTTCATAATTATCAAAAAATAAATGATTTAGTGTATTATTCCATTGAGAACCTTAAATTTAGAAATACACAAATTTATAGATATAAATTAGATGTTGTGAGTTTAAATATATTTTAACGTATTGAAAACCCACAATATCCAGCTTTTTACTATGCACTACCGTCCCATATATATGTTTTAGTAATTTTAAATTCAAAAATTAATTAATTGATTATTTTAATTTACAAAAGCGCTTTAATATACTAGAAAGGAGTGTTGCAATGTCAGACAAAAAAGTACTAACCACTAATAACGGCGCACCAATAGCCGATAACCAAAATTCCCGAACTGCAGGTCCCCAAGGTCCAATATTGATAGATGATTTTCAACTTATCGAAAAACTCGCCCATTTTAACCGTGAAAATATTCCTGAAAGACGAGTCCACGCCAAAGGCTCCGGCGCACACGGCACCTTTACAGTCACCAACGATATCTCCAAATATTCTTACGCTAGCCTATTTGCCAATGTTGGTAAACAAACTCCAATTTTTGCTCGTTTTTCGTTAGTAGGAGGCGAGCGAGGCTCATCAGATACGGCACGTGATCCCCGTGGATTTTCAGTAAAATTTTACACAGACCAAGGTAACTGGGATATCGTCGGCAATAATACCCCTGTATTTTTTATTCGTGATCCACTCAAATTTCCTGATTTTATTCACACTCAAAAGCGTGACCCTAAAACTAATTTAAAAGATCCACAAATGATGTGGGATTTTTGGTCTTTATCACCAGAATCACTTCACCAAGTCACTATTTTATTTTCTGATCGTGGTATTCCTGATGGTTATCGTCATATGCACGGCTATGGTAGCCATACTTATAGCTTAATTAATAAAGATGGCGTTCGCACTTGGGTTAAATGGCATTTCAGAACTGAGCAAGGAATAAAAAACATTCATCCTAAAAAAGCAGCAGAAATGGATGGAACTAATCCAGATTCAGCACAAGAAGATTTGTTCAAAGCCATTGAGCGAGGAGATTATCCAAAATGGCGACTTTACATACAAGTAATGACAGAAGAACAAGCTAACAACCATCCTGAAAACCCATTTGATGTTACTAAAGTTTGGTCACAAAAACAGTTCCCATTAATCGAAGTCGGCGTAATGGAACTGAATCGTAATCCAGAAAACTATTTTGCTGAAGTTGAACAAGCAGCATTTGAACCAAGTAATGTAGTACCAGGAACGGGTTTATCACCAGATAAAATGCTTCAAGGTCGAATTTTTGCTTATGCCGATGCGCACCGCTATCGTATTGGTACTAATTATCAACAATTGCCGATCAATGCGCCAAAATGCCCTGTTCATAATTATCAACGCGATGGCGCAATGCGCTTTTATAGTCCAGATAATGCGCCTAACTATGAGCCTAATAGCGTCGATAGCGCACCAAAACAACAACCACAATATGCCGAACCGCCAATGCATGTACCAGCTGGCACAATGGACAGGCACGATCATCGTGTTGATGACGACTATTACTCACAACCACGCGCATTATTTAATTTAATGCAGCCTGAGCAAAAACAACTGCTTATTGATAATATCGTTGGCTCTATGAAAAACGTAAATCGAGACATTCAAATCAGACAGCTCGAACACTTCTATAAAGTGCACCCTGACTATGGAACTGGAATTGCCAAAGGATTAGGCATTGATATTGACCTAATAAAAAGCTAGTACTTAAAATAAAATGCCGACAATTTTAGTCGGCATTTTTAATTATTGGCTGTAACTAAATACACAAATATAAATTGATCACGTTATAAAATTTATAAAAACACTTCATTAATTTAGCAAAGTCACATATTATTAGCATAAATTACAGTAAAATCATATAACTTATTGAAGTTAAAAGGATTATCCGATGAAAATCATTAATCTAATTGTTATATTGTTGTTTAATTGTGTCGGAGGATTGCTAAGTTATCAATGGTGTTATCGCTTTATCAAAAGACAATACCATACACCTGAATATTATTATTTAATGTATTATGGATTGTGTTATTTCTGTTTTATTCTTATTTCAATCTTCATTTTAAACAAAATAAAAAAACCGTCAGGTTTAGTCTTTTGTGGTTTACTTATTGGCATTTTAATTAGCCTTATTTTTATGATTATCCCTCGGTTAATTCGATATCCTTATTTATATCAGCGTTATTTAATCAATTCGATTGGTATTGATTTGCTGATATCAGCATGGATCACGCTTAATTTTATAATATACCCAGCTATTTTATTGTGCTGTCACTACTCGATTTTTTGGATTGAAAAAATATATAAGAAATGTATTTTCAAGCAATAATAGATGTTTCCCCATAGATAAAATATTAGGCAGTACGCACGAGTATAAATAAAAATAAGATCGCAACTTGTTAAAAAGCATTTAACGATCTAAAAAACAATATTTTTTACTGAAACGTAGGGTTACCTGAAACTTTTTGACAAAATTATACTCATTTGTTTACTTAATTTTTTAAAGACAAATGAAAAATTCATGCTAATAAAAAAAATGCTTGCTAATATATTTTTATGATTGTTTTAATTAACCGTATTGAAGTTCAACTAATCTATTGATTCCGTATGAAACTTAAATAGTTAGGTAGCCAATACGGTTATAACCATCTAAATTAGGTTTTGATAGCTGATTTTTGCCGAACAATTTCAAATAAACAAACACCAGTTGCAACCGATACATTTAGTGATGACACAATACCCGCCATTGGAATGCTGACTAATTCATCACAGTGTTCTTTGGTTAAACGACGCATCCCTTCACCTTCAGCACCCATTACCAATGCAAGTGCGGTCTGTGTTGATGTTTTATAGAAGTCTGTTTGATAAAGCGTTCTATCAGCTTCTCCAGCGGTGCCCACAATCCAAACTTGGTACTCATCTTGCAGCATTCGCATTGTACGAGCCAAATTGGTCACCCTAACCACAGGCACGCTTTCAGCTGCACCACAAGCAACTTTTTGTGCCGTTGAATTGAGCGGTGCGGAGCGATCCTTTGGTACAATAATAAAATCGACACCAGCAGCATCAGCAGTTCTTATACATGCACCTAAATTATGCGGATCAGTTACACCATCTAAAATTAAAATAACTGGATTTGGCTGTTGTTCCATGAGCAAAGGTATATCATTTTCTTGATAACCTCGATTCGGCGTAACCATGGCTAAAATACCTTGATGTACACCATTTTTAGATTTTTCATCTAACCATTGGCGATTAGCAACTTTAACTGGCAAACCAAGTTGCTCTAATTGACGCACAACGGCAAGAAGGCGTTTATCTTCACGCCCTTTAATAATAAATACTTCAATAATTCTTTCTGGCGAACGTGCTAATAATGCTTCAATGGCGTGTAGGCCATAAACTGTTTCACTCATTTATTTGTTACTCTTTTATTTTATTAACTATTTGGTTTTATTGGTTGATTTTGATTTACTACGTTTTTTACTTTTGGCTTTCACTTCAACTTTAGCACTTGCTTTCATGTTTGATTTAGCGCTTGATTTTGCCTTTTTTGGGGTACTTGATTTAGTACTTGGTTTAGTATTTTGCTTAGTATTTGGCTTCACGCTACTTTTTTTACTGGTTGATTTTTTGCCTTTTCGTTTTATTGGTAAATCGGCAATTTGATCGTTTTTGACTTGTTTGGACTTATCTTTTGCCGTTTTACCCTGACGTTTTGGCTTATTATTACTGCCAACCAATGAAAAATCAATTTTACGTTCTTCTGGATTAACATTATCGACTTTCACTTGCACTTTATCGCCTAAACGATAAGTAAAACGTGTATTTTCACCAACTAGGCGATTGTGCGAGGCATCAAAAAAATAGTAATCATTTTCAAGCGATGACACATGCACTAAACCATCGATAAATAGATCGTCCAACCTCACAAAGAAACCAAAATTAACCACGCTTGAAATAGAGCCGTTAAATACTTCACCTACATGATCTTGCATGTAATCACACTTAAGCCAATCCACGACATCACGTACGGCCTCATCAGCTCGCCGTTCGGTCATTGAACAGTGTTCACCAAAGTAAAGCATTTCATTTGTATCATAACGATACCCCCCTGTTTTACTGGTTTTATGTTTTTCATCAGCTAAAATCCATTTGATAGCACGATGCAAAAGCAAATCAGGGTAACGGCGAATTGGCGAAGTAAAATGTGCATACTCCTCAAGTGCCAAACCAAAATGTCCTCGATTTTCTGGGTCATAAATAGCTTGTTTCATAGAGCGTAAAATCACGGTTTGCAACATATCATGATCAGGGCGTGTTTCAACCACTTTCATTAATTCGGCAATATCTTTAGGTTTAGGACTTGCACCACCACCAAGTGATAAACCAAGTTCACTTAATACACTGCGCAAGTTACTCATTCGATCTTCATCGGGTCTGTCATGTACGCGGAATAATGATGGCACTTGGGCACCAATCACTAATTTTGCCGCTGAAACATTGGCTAAAATCATACACTCTTCAATAATTTTATGTGCCACATTTCGCTGTGCCAGTTCAATACTTTCAATACGTTTATCGGCATTAAAAACAAATTTAGGCTCTTCTGATTCAAATCCTATTGCACCACGGGTAACCCGTGCTTTATCAAGCACATTATAAAGTCCATAAAGATTTTCAAGATGAGGGACTAATTCATGATAGTGTTCACGAAGTTCTTCATCACCATCTAAAATCTTAGCCACTTTAGTATACGTTAACCGAGCATGCGAGTTCATTACCGCTTCATAAAACTCAAACCCCGTCAACCGTCCACGATTAGACACCGTCATTTCGCAAACTAAACATAAGCGATCAACTTGCGGATTTAACGAACAAAGCCCATTAGATAATGCTTCTGGAAGCATTGGTACAACTCGTGAAGGAAAGTAAACCGATGTACCTCGTAAACAAGCTTCTTTATCTAACGCCTTACCTGGTCTAACATAATAACTCACATCTGCAATAGCCACCCATAACCGATAGCCACCACCACGATTTTTTTGGCAATAAACCGCATCATCAAAATCACGGGCATCTTCACCATCAATTGTTACCAAAGGTAATTGTCGCAAATCTCTTCGCCCTTTTTTAGCACTTTCTGGCACTTGTTCGGTGAACTTGCTTACCTCTTTTTCAACAGCCTTTGGCAATTCATAAGGGATTTCGTGATTCCGCAGAGCAATATCAATCGCCAAATTAGTCCCCATTATTTCACCGAGCACTTCTTTTATAATGCCAACAGCTTTTTGACGGCGTTCAGGGCGTTGTTGTAACTCAACCACCACCACCGTTCCCATACGAACCGTGCGGCTAGGTTTACCCGCAATTAAAATATCAAAGTTTAAACGGCTATCATCAGGGACAACAAAACCAACCCCTTGCTCAATAAAATACCGCCCAACAATTTGATTATTGCGTGGCTCTAAAATTCGCACAACACGAGCTTCCATTTTTCCGCGATATTTAGTTCCCATTGGCTGAGCTAAGATTACATCGCCTTGTAAAACTTTTTTCATTTGCTCCGGTGATAAAAAATAGTCTTCAGGACTTCCTTCAACGCGTAAAAAACCGAATCCATCACGATGCGCAATCACACTGCCTTTAACCATATCAAATTTTTCAGGCAAGGCATAACATTTACGGCGTGTAAAAACTACTTGTCCATCACGCTCCATTGCGCGCAAACGACGATGCAATGCCACTTTTTGCTCTTCATTTTTAATATCAACAGCTTGAGCAATTTTTTCTAAACTAGCAGGCTTTGCTTCTTGTTTAAGGTAATCTAAAATAAGCTCTCGACTGGCAATTGGGGAATCATACTTCTCTGCTTCGCGGTCAAAAAAAGGATCTTTTATCATAAGGAATATCCTGTGACTAATATTAACTGTAGCATAACACAGAGTCGTATAACTTAAAATGAAGATTCAATTTATAACCAAGAATCAAAATCTATAAAATAAATTATAAAAACATAAAAAAATATCTAAATCCGCATCAAAATAACGTATTGAGCCTTAATGGCACTGCTAAAGAATCATAATTCAGTAGATAATTATTTTACAATACTACATAAATCATATTGTGTTGATTTATATTTTGTATTAATGATATTTTTAAATCAATATTATGAAAATAGTTATAGAGGTGTTTGGTTTAGGGCGTTTTGTCTTTGCCAAATAAAACGTCCTAAACCTCACTACGTTAGAATAAGCCATAACTCTCAGTTATTTACACCATAAGCCCCCTTTCGTCTCAAGATCTAAAGATTAAGTACCAAACGCTAAAAGCTAAGGTATGGTGCAAACACCATAGGCGGGTCCATCGCCGAGTATAACATCGCCATCGTACGTGCTGACATGGAGCTTGCTACTAGCTGAGCCGTCACTCGTCATGCTGTTCTCGGAGAAACCTGAATCAGCGTAGATGCCCACCGAACCCCACTCCGTAAAAAATCCAGCGCCTATGTGACGCCTGTAACCATTCCAATCAGACGACGGCATGGCGCTATTTATGCCATTTATACATGGGAAAAAACCCATATCCCCTCTTACACCACACTTCGCATTGGTTAAATCCCTTACCCTCGGCATGCGGTAACCCAAACTATCACACCATGCTGAATAGTCACTATAATCTCTCCATGTATGCCCCCGACTGACGAACCACTGCCTCAACACAAATCCATATTTTACTACCTCATCATTGGTATTAATATCTCTACCCACTAACTCAAACGTCTGCGGTAACTTTGGCTTAGCAATTGGGTTAGGATGAGGATTGTCCCATTGATTTCTTGCCTCTGGACCTGCTAGCTTAACACGGGCGACAACTTGTCCCCCATCTTCATAAGGAATCCAGTAATCATTAGGTACAACATTTGTCACTGTTGCAGTAATTCCCTCATGCGTGACTGGTTCCCATGTCAATTCTTCTGGTTCTATTCCTGTTATGAGTAAATCAAAATATAAATTATGCGCACCTGTAGTCGGAAAATTTAGGCTGTATGATTCAGGATTGGTAGATTGAACTAAAAAGCCCTTATTAGGATTCCATATGTCAGCTGGGCCTGCATATCGGTCATCATAAATATTAGATAGATACGGCCTTACATAATTGATAACTGCCGACGGTTGTAGCATTATTGCATCACTGCGATTACTCGCTTGAGCTTTTTTACCATTCGCCTGAACATTCCATGACGATGACAATAATAACAGTGCTAATACTAGCAAAGCTGTTTTAGGTGATTTGAGCAATAATTTCGATAATAATTTGAGAGATAATTTGGAAAGTATAAATGAGCTTAGTGTAAAAACTCGTCGAATAAGATTATTTGATAAATTTAAGACATAGGTTTGCCAGTGCTGGTGTCTGGTGTCTGGTGTCTAAAATGATAATGCATTACGTTCCTCGTGTCAAGTAATATTTTGTTTTATTTGAATTTTTATAATTATTCGCTTATTTAATAAGCTTGTTTTCCTACAACGATAAAAGTATAGCCATTAAAAAAATGGTTGGCTAGTTTTTTGGCGGACTTTTTTGTAAAGAAATGTAAAGATAAAACAATTCGACTTTATAGATAGGTTAATTTTATAATTAAAATATGCTGTTAGCTTTATAGCTTTTGAATTTTGTCGGAATAACTGATATTGGTGGTAACGTTTAATTTAAGAATTTTGAGCGTAACATCTTACAACTCACATGAGATACAAAATATGAACTACGGTACCCAACGCTCTCGCTCTTAACCATCGGTATGATTTACTCGAATCATTATGATATTCGCCTTTTTTAAGCCTATTTGCTTTGCTAAAAAGTGCCAAGTTGTTCCTGATAAATTGGCATCCCTAACAAAGCACAAACACACCAAACAGTCCTATTTGGCGTGCTGCCCTCAGTCTATCAGCAAAGCACTCCGACACAGTTAAAAGATAGGTAAATTAACCTTGCTGTGTTGTGTGTTTTCTCTAAAATATCTCAGGTAGACCATTGATTTTATTGAAGTTTTTTATTTTACTTAATTTAAGTAATTATTAGCTAATTTCTGTTTTTATTACAATGTTTTTGCTGTGTTTTTTGTGCCTTGCACACAACTAATCACTTTCGTTAGTTAACACCGTATGGGATATAAATTTACTTTTATACTAAATAGATGTTTTATTGGAGCGGGAAACGAGGTTCGAACTCGCGACCCCGACCTTGGCAAGGTCGTGCTCTACCAACTGAGCTATTCCCGCTTATTGAGGTGCTTCGTAAGAAGTGGTGAGCATTATACAAAAATTTTTGTATCTCGCAACCTCTTTTTATTATTATTTTTTGTCTTTCCAACTAAGTGATTCAAAAACACCAAATAAAAATAACCGTAACACTTTAAATTTGTCTTGTTGTTTTTCTTGTTTGGTCATGGTTGAGTTTAACATCCAAGCTTGTAAGCCATGAGTAACAGTAAAGGCGATTAAGCCAATATTGGCAACAACATTTGCCGGTTTTGGATATGGGTGGATTAAGTTAAATAATAAAAATAACCACATTAATGAGTATAAAGTTTTACCAATAAAGATGAACATTAATTATCTTCTCGTATAAATAGATAGCTGTGAACTTGCCCTGCAATTTTTTCACGATGTAAGCGCCAGTTAGTTGGAATATAAGTTGTTAGATCATGCTGTATTTCTGTTTCAATATAAATATAAGCCAACGGTTTTAGCCAGTTGTTATTTTCAAGTTCGTTAACCGTTTTTGCGACTAATGATTGATGAAATGGCGGATCGATAAATACAATATCAAACTGTTTTACTGCTGGCCTGTTTAGCCATTGTAAAGTATCAGTATGATAAATGTCGATTGCGTTGCTAGCAATAATCTGTTTATTTTTGCTAAGTAGCTGTGCTACTTGTTTATCTTTTTCGAGCAAAGTAACACTTTGGGCTCCTCTTGATACTGCTTCAAAACCTAATGAGCCACTACCCGAAAAGCAGTCCAAACAATCACTATCATGTATAACTGGCATTAACCAGTTATATAGAGTTTCTTTGATTCGATCGGTGGTTGGGCGTAATCCTTGTTTGTCTAGTACCGACAATTTACGCCCACGCCATTTTCCGCCAATAATTCTTATTGAACCATTCATGCTAAATCCTTTATTAGAATAGTTCTGAAGTATTACCTTCTGAATCTGTTACTTTCGTGCCCACCTCTTGGGTCGCATAAGTCGTTGGTTCGGTACCTTTTATAAAGTACTCTGACATTGTTTTAGATCCAGATTGAGGTAATAGACCTGTTTTTTGATCAATAGTAACAGAAATAACATTTGCAGGTTTTACATCTTCTATTACTGGTACATCTTTTAGGGCAACTTTCATATAATCAACCCATATTGGGTTTGCGGTTACAGCCCCTGCTTCAGCTCGGACAGTTCGCCCCAAGTCACGGCGATGATCATCAAATCCCATCCAAACAGTAGTTACAATATTGCCACCAAATCCAGAAAACCAAACGTCTTTAGATGAGTTAGTTGTCCCAGTTTTACCACCGACATCTTTTCTACCCAATGCTTTTACACGCCATGCAGTACCTTGCCAATCTGAACCACCAAATACGATGGATCGAAGACCATCTTTCATAATAAATGCAATACCACTATTTACCGTATGCGGTGCGTATTTTGGTGTTACATCAGTGACTTTATTTTCAGTATCAATATCAGGTAAAATTATATTATCATCTGCTTTTAGATTTTCTTGCTCTGGCTCTTCATTACCTAATTCGGTTGATTCATTTTCAACATTATCAAGTGATACTGGTGTGGCCCCTACAATGACGTCATCGTCAGTACAATTGTGACAAGCAATTAAAGGTTGATGCTGATAAATTAGACCTTTACCATCATTTTCCTCAATTTTTTCAATTAAATATGGTGATATTAAATAACCGCCATTAGTGATCACCGAATAAGCTCTTGCCACTTGCAATGGCGTAAATGATGCCGAACCTAAAGCTAACGATTCATTATAAGAAATATTTTCTTTAGGAAATCCAAAACGCTCTAAATAAGTCGCAGCATAATCTATACCAACTGCACGCAATGCTCTTACCATCATTACATTTTTAGACATTCCTAGGCCAATTCTTAAACGTAAAGGTCCTGCATAGGTAGGTGGTGAGTTTTTAGGACGCCATGTAGCACTACCCGCAGAACGAACAATTGGTGCATCATTAAGAAGCGTAGCCATTGTTAAACCTTGCTCTAATGTTGAGGTATAAATAAATGGTTTAATATTCGAGCCTAATTGCCTTAGTGCTTGTGTTGCTCGATTAAATTTACTCAAATTAAAATCATAACCACCAACAATCGCTTTGATTGCACCATTGTCTGAATCAAGTGATACTAGCGCAGCGTTAACAGCTGGAATTTGTGATAATTCCCAATTATCATCAGTTTTTTTGACCCAAATTAACTGTCCTGCCTTGATGGTGTCAGAGACTTTTCTTGGGTAAGCGCCTTGTCTTGTATCGCTAATAAATGGACGCGCCCATTTCATGTTTTGATATGCAATAGTAATATTACTTTTATCAGATAATACCGCTGTTGCTTCTTTATCTGAAGATGTCATGACCACCGCTGGGCATATTCCGCCATAGCACATGTATTTATTAAGAGTTTGCTGGATTTGTTCAGAATTCCATGGTGCTTCGTCTGGTTGCCATAATATTTTTTCAGCACCACGATAACCATGTCTGGTATCATACTCAATAATATGCTTTTGCACTGTTTCTGTTGCAGCTATTTGATCGGTTTTTGAGATAGTTGTATAGACTTTATAGCCATCTGTGTAGGCATTTTCGCCAAATTTGTCGTACATAAATTGACGTGCCATTTCGGCAACATAAGGCGCCGAAAACTCAATTTGTGGTGAGTGGTAGCTAGCGCCTAACGGTTTTTTAATCGCTTCGTCATATTCTGCTTGAGTAATATAGGATTGATCTAGCATTCGTCCTAGTACCCAATTGCGTCTAGTCAATGCTCGTTCTGGATGTGAAATTGGGTTGTAAGCTGATGGTGCATTTGGTAAACCAGCTAATAAAGCCGCTTCATCAACAGTTAACTGTTCAGGTGTTTTACCAAAAAAAGTATAAGATGCAGCAGCAACACCATATGCCCTCGATCCGAAGTTAATCATGTTAAGGTATAGTGCCATGATTTCTTCTTTTGATAACTCTTTTTCCATACGGATAGCCAAAATCATTTCTTTGACTTTACGCGCTATACTTTTTTCAGGTGTTAAGAAAAAGTTCTTAGCGACTTGTTGCGTAATTGTACTGCCACCTTGAGAAAATCCTTTCTGCTTTAAACCAATATACATCGCTCGAGCAATACCAACTGGATCGATGCCAAAATGTTCATAAAAACGAGCATCTTCAGTTGCAATGACCGCATTAATAACTATTGGAGGAATTTCATCATATTTCAGAGGGGTTCTACGCCGTTCACCAAAAATGGCAATTAATTCACCATCTTTGCTTAATACTTGCATTGGTGTTTGAAGTCGAACATCTTTTAATGTAGTGACATCAGGAAGATCCTTTGAATAATGAGCATAACCTGCAATACCAATAATTAAGCCACAAAGAAATAAGCCAACGAATAATTTTAGAATAATTTTTAACACTCTAATTAATATCACAAATCTTTCCTATTCTAAATTTTAAGGCAAAAATAATGGCACGAGAGTTCTCTCTGCGCCAAATTTAGTAACACTATCTTCAGTTCTGGATCTTCACATTGACATTAAAAAAAATGTCTATGGTTGATCGCTCGTTTATTAAAACACACAAAAATTATGCGCATTATCTCCCATATTTGTCTTTATTTTAAGTAATTTTTTGCAAAAGAATGAAATAATCCTAATTTAACTAAAGTAAAGAATAAATTATGTGGAGCATAAAACTTAGCATATCAAAGATACAATTATTGATTTCAACTCTTTTTTACTCAGTGTTAATCGCACTTTGTTTAGTTATGTTTGCTAACACATACTTAAATTGTTATACCTTTGTTATTATTCTATTATTAATAATAGAATGGTGGCACAGTCTGTGTTACTTCAAAACTATTAAAGACGAATTTGCGCTATTTCACTGTATCAATCAAATATACTGGCACAAACAACGTTGGTACTTAATGCATAGACCGTTGATATTTCGTTATATCATTATTTTAAACTTAAAATCACGACATAATGGCAAACGCTGTACGCTATTATTAATGGTTGATAATCTTCAACCTAATGATTGGCGTACATTACGTTTTTACTTAAAGCAAATCGAATTAAATTGACACAAACACCTACTTTCCTGAAACTTTTTGCCATAAAAATCGTTACACTAATGGGATTTTTTGATCCAATACTGATAAGGTTGAGATTCTATTTGCAATGACAGTAATTGATGATCCATATGGCGACAAAAGCTAGGTACATCACGAGTAGTTGCAAAATCATCAGCGATCACATAAAGAACTTGTCCTATAGATAGTTCTCGGATCGCTTTTCTAATTAACATAATAGGTTCAGGACAACGCAATCCAAGCGTGTTGAGTTCTTTGTCAATAGTTATATTCATATTTAATAATTATAAAAACAGTTTACTTAGATAATGCGGTACAGCATCTTGAGCGTTAGAGCCAATAACCTCTAACTCAGGCAATAATGATTTTAATTCCGAGCTTCCGTTTTGCATTATACAACCTTTACCTGCGGCTTTTAGCATTTCGTAGTCATTCATGCCATCACCAAAAGCGATACTATCTTTTAAACTGTAACCTAATTTTTCTACCACTTTTTTTAGTGCACTACCCTTAGACACATTTTCGGCCATCACTTCAAGGCAATTTAGGGTTGAAAAAGCAATGCTAAGTTTGTCACCAAATTTTGCATCAAGTCGATTCTTTAATTGGACTAAATGCGGGTAAAGTGCATTATCCGTTGTCGTAAAATAAATTTTAGCAACATCGCTAGTGTCAAAATTAAGTGGATTAAATAATTGATAAGTAAAATCTGTGTCTCGAAAGAATTCTAATGAATATGTATCTTCTTTATTAATTAACCAATGATCACCACGATATACATGAGTATAAATTAAAGGATCATCCATACTCATTTTAGCTATTTCACTAGCAAGCGATGGGGAAATACTTTGGCTAAAAACTAGATTACCTTCGCTATCATGCACCCTAGCACCATTTGCTGTTATCATAAAGGCGTCAATTTCCATGTTTTCACGCATTTGAGCGACATCAATGTGGTGTCTGCCAGTTGCAAAAACAAAGTGAATGCCTTTTTTACGTAACGCTTGAAGGACTTGCTTGGTATAAGGTGATAAGCTATGTTCAGGAGTTAATAAAGTACCGTCTAAATCAGAAGCAACAACATGCATAATATTCTCTACTTTTATAATTAATGGTAATAATAATATACTTTAAAACAATATTTACTTATCAAAGCAACTGCTAAAACAAGTTAAAGTATGATACAACTCCGTTAACATTTACTCAACCAATTGCGGTGTAATAAAAATAACCAACTCTCGTTTTTGCTGTTTTTTTCTATTATATTTAAATATATTTCCAATAATGGGCACATCGCCCGCACCAGGTACTTTTTGTTGCCCATTGGTGTTAAGCTGTTGAAAAATACCACCTAAAACTACTGTTTCGCCATTCTTTATTTGAACTTGTGTTTTGATCTCTTGTGTATCAATAGCTATCGCCTCACCACCATCACTACGTTTTATTGAGCGACCAGTCGTATTTTGCGTAATGTATAAGTCTAAAATCATCCTATCATCTGTTAGTACTTTCGGTGTGACCTCTAGCCCTAACACCGCAGGCTTAAATTCAATAGATGTTGCACCATTACTACCACTAGAAACCTCGTAAGGAATTTCAGTACCTTGTTTTATCGACGCCATATTTTGATTGGCTGTTAACAAATTTGGGCTGGCTATAATTTCAAGTTGATTTTCAGATTCGAGCGCTGATAACTCTAAATTAAGTAAATGACCAGATATTTTAGCCAAATTAAAACCTACAGTTGTGGTGGGATAACTAGCTCCAAGCCCCACATCGAACTTATCTAATAATTGCGATGATTTTCCTGAATATCCCCATTTTATACCCAGCTCTGACATGCTCTCCTCATTCATAGTAACAATATGCGCTGAAATATGAACTTGAGGCATTGGTTTATCCAGTGTTTTAACTAATTTTTGGATATTAGCAAATTGTTTAGCTAAATCGGTAATGATAAGCGAATTTGTCCGCTTATCGAGCGTAATCTTGCCCCGTTCTGATAATAATCCTTGTTGTTGAATTGTTTCAATTAAGGTGGCTGGGTCTGCATGATTAACAGCTATAGGCAAAGAATTAAGTGGTTGGTTTAATTCTTTTTCTCTTTGTTCAGATTGCTGTTTTTTCAATAAAACTTCTGGTTCTATCGCTTTAGATACGAACAAAATATTATCGTCAATTTCGGCTTGTAAATTTGCCGAATCTAATATGATCTTTAGCGCTTTGTGCCAATCAACGTTGTTGAGTTTAATGGATTGCTTAATTGGTATATCTTCGGTCATGACTAAATTCATCTGCTGATTATCGGCTAAAGCTTGTAAGATAATTGCAATGTCGGTTTGGTAGAATGTCATTGAGATATTTTGTTGCGAATCGACATTTACTGATTGCTTCATATTTGCGTAAGTTGTATTTATGATCATTGTTACAAATATAAAAATTATTACAGCTAACAAACTTATTATTGCTTTAATCAATCTGCAAATACATTGTTCTAGCCATTGATGCTTTTGATTCTTACTATTGTTATTATTCATTTAGCGACATTGTCCATGATACAGTACTATGGCAATAATCAGGTAAATCGGCCTGCCACGTTATTTTATCGTTTAATAAAGATTGCAAACGCCAAGGAAACAAAACGTTAGGCACCACATCATCGGTTATTGCTAGCCATTGATTTTCAGATGTTAACCAAATTTGCTGATAATTCTGATCAATTTGATTCATGCTTCCCCTAAAATGCCAAACTTGAATTTGTTCAAGCAGTAACGTCGTTTGCTCACTACAAGAAACTGAGTAATTTTGTTGAAAAGGATCTCGTCCTAAAGACACATCGGCCTTTAGTTCAAAACAGATAACAATTAATAAACTAATAAATTGATAGATATAACGTTTCACTTTATGCCTTTTTAAATAAGAGCGTAAACATGATCTGTAACTGCTGTTCTTGCTTGCTGATTTTTAGATTCTGAAAATCAAGATAATAAAAATCATCCGTTAATGATGAAATTAAAGCCATAAAATCAAAAAATTGCCCTTCTAATTCAATATCCCAATTAACCGTATTGTCAGTTTGATAATGTTTAAAGGAACTTAGTGTTAGATGATTTTGTTCAATAGCCAACGCTAATTCTTTTTCAGATATCAAACTATATAAACTATTTTTACTTGCCTGATAACGCCTTACTTTTGCCTGTAACAATTCAATTTCAGTAATCTTTTGCTGATATAACTCGGCCTTTAGCTCAGCTTGTTGCTGGCCTTCTTTAATAAAAAGTTGATAAACAATAACAAAAAATGCTAAACAACATAAAATACACAATGCGTACTGTTGCCAAACTGGGCGATAGAAAAAATCACTGTTCATTAAGTTCCATTTCCATTTCAAAAAATAAATTATTCTTATTGGTCGATACGGTATTTATTTGACTTTTAGCGATATTTTTTAGCATTAACAAATTTTGGTTAAAATGAGTAAGTTCGACATAACTAAAGCTTTGCCCTTCTATTGCTACTTTTTTAGGTTCATAATAGAAAGAATCAAGCCAAATTACTGAAGGTAACTGTTCTGAAAGCAATAATAAGGATTGCTGAATTTGTTTTTGGCTTAATGATGGATTAGGCAAATAATTAACTAATTCTTCAGTTAATTTTTGTACTATCTTTTGCTGGTGTAATAATTTTTCATCATAAGTTTTTAAATCATTTCGAGCTTGTATCCACAAATAACAGAGTAAACAACTTATTATGCCCATAAATCCAATAACCACGCCTGTCAATTGTCGTTGATGTTTTGTTTGTTTCTCTTGCCGCCAAGGTAAAAAATTAACTTTATTATTTTCAAATCGACAACCTACAAAAGTTAATAGTCGTTGATGCTTTTTAAAAAGATTGATCCAATTTTCAATATAATGACGTTCAACTATCATCACTGTAATTTGTTTTGTATGTTCAGTTGAATAAACAAAATCAAAAAATACACTTTTAGCCGACACTTGGAATAATTTATAAATGTTAGCTTCAACATATAAACTCAATTCATTTAAATTTAGCTTTACATCAGGTAAGGTTAATTGTTGTATTTGAATTAAATTGATATCCAAATTAAGTTCAAATACCGCACGCTCAGAAATTTTTTTTAGTAACTCATCAATAAAAATATCTATATCATTTTCATTTTGATAATTAAATACAATCAGATCTTCGCTAGTGGCTGTTGTAGCATTTCGCTTAACTGAATTTTCAATCCTATAGCGTAAAATTGTAGGTTCGACATAAATAATGACGCTACTTTTATTAAAAATCATGATGGATTATCTTCTTGTTTCTGATAATAGCATCACTTAATCATAATCATCTTTTCCTAAATAAAAACTGACAAAAGCGATTTTTGCGAACTATCACCCAAAAAATGTTTAAAATTAAATCGAACGAAGTAGATTTTAGAGAATTTTAAAAAAAAAGGTTGACTGAAATAAGTCGTGCCTTATAATGCACATCCACACGGTAAGGGTGATTAGCTCAGTTGGGAGAGCACCTCCCTTACAAGGAGGGGGTCACTGGTTCGAACCCGGTATCACCCACCAATCTTTACCGTGATGTTTCAGTAATGAAACACTTGGGGTGATTAGCTCAGTTGGGAGAGCACCTCCCTTACAAGGAGGGGGTCACTGGTTCGAACCCGGTATCACCCACCATCTTTAAGATGGGTCGTTAGCTCAGTCGGTAGAGCAGCGGACTTTTAATCCGTTGGTCGAGCGTTCGAATCGCTCACGACCCACCATTTTATTAAACAATTTCTGAATAAGTCCAATCAATCTAATTAAGTAAAAAAAGCGATGAGAACGATAGCGTTCGACAAATTTTTCTGGAACAAATTTGAACAACATGCAGTGTTGGCCCGAAGGGGTGAGGCACACGATGTGCCGAATAATTGCTCACGACCCACCATTTCATGACATCAATATTTAATTAATAAACAACTTATTTAATTACGCTATACTAAACAGATAAATACGATAGAATAATTAAGTTATTTAATTTATAAGGAAGTTGTATGCTAAAGTTTTTTGCAAAACTATCATTAGTTTTATGTTTTAGTATTGCTGTTAATGCTGATCAACAAACATTATTTGATTTTAATGAAGAATATCAAAAAGCAACAGAACAAAAAGATGCAGAGGCGCAATACCATGTAGGTCTTATGTACGCTGATGGCTCATATACTAAAAAACGGCAATTTAAAGGTTTCGAATATGGTTTTGATGAGCAATTAAAAGCAAAACCTGATTATATTAAAGCAAAAGAGTGGTTTGAAAAGGCTGCCAATCAAGGTCATATCGCAGCTCAACACAGTTTAGCCTTATTGTATTATAATGGACAAGGAACAAAACAAAACTATTCTAAGGGAATTGAGTGGGATACAAAAGCAGCTAAAAAAGGAGATGCCGTTGCTCAATATACATTAGCAACACTCTATTACAATGGTACAGGGGTTAAAAAGAACTATTTTAAAGCTAAACAATGGTTTGCTAAGGCCGCTGAACAAAACTATTCCGATGCTAAAGATCACTTAAATGTTGTAACAAAAAAGGTTAATGCCATTGTAGCCAAACAACAGGCCAAGAAAAAGCAAGCTAGTAATAACGATTGCGGTTGTTAATAATTAATCTGTTACACCAAAATGGAAAAATATCAAAAGATATCTATACATTAAATCATTGCTTTCAATAGACTTATCAAAATAAGCACAAATAGGTTTGCCAACAAGTTAAAAACATTCTTTAATAAGAAATTTGGGCCCAAAATAAAGAGGCAGTTAAATGAAAAAAATACTATTAATAATATACTTATTTGTAAATACGCCTATTTTTGCAACACAAAATATAGAATATAACTTTGATGTTGAATATAAAAAAGCAACAGAACAAAATAGTGCCGAAGCACAAAACCGGTTAGGTTATATGTACCAGTACGGTCTTAACGTTAAACAAGATTATGCTAAAGCTATTGAATGGTACCAAAAATCGGCTAATCAAAATTACGCCGATGCACAAGTAAGTTTAGGCTACATGTACAATTATGGTCTCGGCGTGAAGAAAAATTTGCTTAAAGCAAAGCAGTTTTATGCAAAAGCAGCCTCAAGCGGTTATGCTTTAGGTCTATTTAATCTAGGGGCACTTTACGAATTTGCAGAAAAAAAACATTATCGAAAAGGAATTGAACAAAATTCAGATAATAATACTATTAGCCAAGACTATGTTAAGGCAAAATATTTTTACGAAAAAGCTGTACAACTAGGCAACAAAGAGGCTCAAAACAATCTGGGTAGATTTTATTATATTGGAATTGTTGTCAAAAAGAACTATACCAAAGCTAGAGAACTATATGAACAAGCAGCTAAGCAAGGCAATATATATGCTCTGCATAATTTAGCAAATATGTATTACAATGGATTAGGTGGATTAAAAAAAGATTTTGCCAAAGGTGTAGAATTAGACACTCAATCTGCACAAAGAGGAAATCCTGAAGCACAATATAGCTTAGGTTGGTTATATTATAATGGCTCATGGTTTGAAAAAAATTATACAGAAGCTAGAAGATGGTTTCAGTTTGCCGCTGAACAAAATCATGCCGATGCACAATACAATTTAGGTATTATCTATCAACAAGGATTGGGAGTGGCAATAAATACCCATACTGCAAAATATTACTTTCAACAAGCTTGCCAAAACAACCATCAAGAGGCATGTAAACATGTCAAGAAACTTCTTTAATAAAATATAATATTGGCAATGGGAAATAACTAAATGGCACTATAAAAGGTATTCAAACTGCTAAGCATTACTTTTAAATAATATATATCAAGCTTGTCAAGAATAACCTAACACAATTCCCAAATAATAATTATTAGCTCAACGTTTTGGTTATGTATGTGCTTAATGCACATCAAATACATACATAACTAAACAATAGGCAATATAGAACATTACAGCACCAACTATACAGTCCAATATTACCCACATTCTTTTCTTTCTAAATAGCGGTATGAGTAATTTTGCTCCGTAACCAAGACTAAAAAACCATATGAATGAAACACTGACGGCACCAACCAAAAATGCAAATTTTTGTTCATTAGTTAACGTGCCAGCAATTCCACCCACAATAACAACAGTATCCAAATAGACATGAGGATTGAGTAAAGTAACAGCCAAAGTTGCCAGTACAACTTCTAATAAGTTGTTATTGTTAAGAGATTGAGATTCTATTTGTATGCTACTTGTGCCTTTAATTGCACTTTTAAACGCACAAAAACCATACCAAATTAAAAAAATCGCCCCAGAGATTGCTAAAATATTAGTAATTAAAGAATTGCTACGAATAAAAGTACCTACCCCAAAAATCCCTATTGACATTAAAGCAAAATCACAAATAAAACAAATTGCCGACACATAAAAGATATGATTTTTTAATAATCCTTGCTTGAGTACAAATAAATTTTGAGCACCAATAGCAATAATTAGACTAGCCGAAATGAAAGCACCACGTAATATTTCTAATAGCATTTAGTTATAACACCAGAATAAAGATAAGAAAATTTATTATATAATCTAAATGCTATAAGTTTATAACAAACGTATTGAATTTGTTATTTGTTATTTTTCTCTAACCACAATAGTTTGGTTTTATTTTTGTTTAAATAGAGAATGATCATTCCAATAGCTAACCAAATAATACCGACCATTTTTGCATCGTTATCAATATGTAATAATACAGGTAATAGCACTACAATACCTATAATAGGCATAAAGACGTCTAGAAACCACGAAAACCATCCTTTTGAGCCTTTTTTAAACTTAAAATAGCCAATTACAGATAAATGTAACATGATAAATGCAGTTAATGCTCCAATATCAACAAATGAAACTAAAGTTGGCAACCCTTTAGCATTATTAGCAGCAATAACAACTAAACATAAATTAAATAGCGCTGCAAATATAATAGCCATTGTCGGTACACCACTTTTTTTTCCTACTTTTGCAAAAAATGAAGGTAAACGTTTGTCACGCCCCATACTGAATAAAAGACGACTTGCTGCGGCTTGTCCAACCATTGCTGCAAATGATGCACCAATAGCTTTCATTAAACCTAGTGCCCACCCTAACCACAGATTAATTTCTTGATTAACAATATGATAGTAAACTTTACCTTGTAGTTCTGGATGACTACGCAAATATTCAGGGTTATAAGGGTTAAGTAAGCTACCGACATAAATTTGTAGCACAAATAAACACCCAGCTAAAATTAAACAACATATAATCGCTTTACTAACTAAATTATGAGGTCCGCCATTTTCTTCTGAAAAAGTAGCAATAGCGTCAAATCCCAAATAAGATAGTACAGCAATAGACACTGCATTAAATAGATTACTCCAACTGAATAAATCACCACCAATAAAAGGTTGTAACCAATCTCTGTTACTACCATTAGTGGCTATTATCCAAATACCAACAGATAACACAGCAAGTAATATAATAATTTCAAATATCAAGATGATTAACGTAATTTTAGTCGATTTTCTAACCCCAACTAAATTCAGCGTAGTAGTTAATATAACAGCTAAACATGTCCATACCCATATTGGTACTTCGGGAATCAATGCATTGAACGATATACCGCTAAATAAGTACGCAACCGCAGGGATAAACATATAATCAAGTAACAACAACCAGCCTACTAAGAATCCAGCACTAGGATGAATGCCAATAGAACAATAAGCATAAACAGCTCCCGCATGCGGTAAAGCGTTTGCCATTCTGGCATAAGAAAGCGCGGTAAATGCCATTACAAAAGTTGCTATGATATAAACCAAAGCAACTGCACCATCACTTATCGCATCTAAAACACCAAATAATCCTACAGGTGCTGCTGGACCAATAAAAAGCAATCCCAGAATAACCAAATCCCGGAATCGCATATTTTTATTTAACTGTTGCATAATCATTCTCTAGCGCAATTATCAGTAATGATGAAATATTAAATGATTAATCCGCAACGTGCTAAGATCAGCTTGTTATTAGGTTATAATTATTTGTTATAAGAACATACTTTAGTGATATTCTTTAACCTCATAGGTATAAGACATTTTCGCTGTTTTACCAAGCATGATAGAGGCACTGCAATATTTTTCTGACGCAAGTTTTATTGCCGTTTCAACTGCTTCGTTATCGATATTAATACCCGTAATGACAATATGAAAATTAATTGACGTATACACTTTAGGGGAGGATTCTGCTTGAGTTTTATCAATATCTATCCAAAGATCACGAACATCTTTTTTTTTATTTTTTAAAATTGCAATAATATCATAAGCCATACAACCAGCTGCACCATGCAACAAAAGCTCCATAGGGCGAGCTCCACGATTACGCCCGCCATGTTCAATACCGCCATCCATCACTAGCGAATGCCCACTTGCAGTTTCACCTAAAAAACCAAATTCATCAATCCACTTTAAACGATCTTTCATAATTATCTCCTTTAAATTTATCTTTAACCTTCTTATTAGTTACAAATTTATTAAATAACATAATCGTTTTTAACCACGCTGTCATCATTTTGATTATTACTTTATTGATCAAATATGACAATGTTAGTGAACTTTTTACTAAGAGAATCATTAAGATCTTTTAAATTATTCAGGTAAAATCACTGTATTATTTGCAATAAAATATTAGCAATATGTAATTAAAATCAATGTTTTCATTTTAATTTTTGCTTAACAAATAATTATATAGATTGGGTTACCCTACTCTAAGGATTGAATATGATTTTTAAGTTTATTATCTTCCTTTTGATAAGATCCTTGGCTAGATTATTAGCTAGTATTTTGGTGGTGACGTATTAGTTATTATGCTGGCAAGCATCTCGATGGCTAAAGTAGGTGCACAACTTGCACAAAAATTATCGATTAAAAAATTAATTAAATTCTTTGGTATATTTTATTATTGCTTGCAACGAAATTAATCATTTTTTAAACATCATTAATAAATAAAAAGGCCGCAAAAGCGACCTTATCAGTTTTGATGCAATACCATTAAATGACTATCTTGCTTCTTTAACTGCAAGTCCTAATTGCCAAACGGCCATTGCATAATGAGTGCTGTGGTTATAACGGGTGATAGTATAAAAGTTTGGTAATCCATACCAGTATTGGTAACGATCGCCCATATCAAGACGCAATAAACTTACCTGCGTATGTCCTTCTAATGAGCTTTGTGGTTTTAACCCTGCTTTTGCTAATGTTTCAATGGAGTATTTAGTACTAAAACCAGTATCAAGTGATAGTGCTTGGCCATCAGCCATTACAGCCACTTTTTTACCACGTTGCCAACCGTATGATTTAAAATAGCTTGCCACACTACCAATAGCATCAACAGGATCCCATAAATCAATATGCCCATCATGATTAAAATCAACAGCGTGACGTCTAAATGCTGATGGCATAAATTGACCATATCCCATAGCACCAGCAAATGATCCACTCAAATCAAAGGGATCAACCCCCTCATCTCGGCACATAACTAAAAAATCTTCTAATTCGTCAGAAAAATATTTCGCACGTCTTGGATAGTAAAAGGCAAGAGTTGACAAGGCATCAATGATTTTAGTTTTTCCCATCACTCTACCCCAACCTGTTTCGACGCCAATAATGCCAACAATAATTTCGGGTGGCACACCATATTCATTATAAGCACGCTGTAATTCTTTTTGGTATTGATTCCAAAATTCAACACCACGAGGAAGGTTACTTGGTGTAATAAATTTATTTTTATATCGAATCCAAGCACCATTTGGTGCCGTTGGCGAGGTTGCTTTTGGTGCTTGTTTATCCATTAAATTAATTACCCAATCGAGCTTATTAGCTTGAGCAAGCACATTACGGAGTTGTTGACGATTAAAACCATGCTTACTAACCATTCTATCAATAAATTTTTCTTTATCTATGTCTAGTGACGCACTAGCGGTTTTAGATTGATTGTGCTCTTTTTCGAGATAGACACCGCCTTTAACATTTGCATGTCCACGGTGTTCTTTCATGGGAGATGTTGAAGATTTATTACTACTACAAGCTACAAGCAATAAAATTGTACTAATAAAAATGGCAATACGCTGCATAAAAAATCCATATTTTAAGTAATTAAAAATCGACAACATCATAAAATATTTATTGTTATTTAACAATATTTGGGCATGATTCTCCTGCCGAAACTTGTTTAATATTGTTTAACGTCGTATCAGAAATATTTAACAATGCTTCTTGTGTTAAAAAGGCTTGGTGCCCCGTAAAAATAACATTATGGCAGGAAGATAAACGACGGAACACATCATCTAAAATAACATCATTAGATTTGTCTTCAAAAAAGAGATCACGTTCGTTTTCATAAACATCCATGCCTAAAGCACCAATTTTTGTTTTCTTTAATGCATCAATAGCTGCGGTTGCATCAAGTAATGCGCCACGACTTGTATTGATAATCATCACGCCGTCTTTCATTTTTTGGAAAGAATCTTTATTCAATAAATGATAATTTTCAGGGGTCATAGGGCAATGTAACGTAATCACATCAGATTTTGCATATAACTCATCTAACTCAACATATTGCGCTCCTAATTCAACTGCAACATCATTAGGATAAGGATCATAGGCAAGAATATGCATACCAAAACCTTTCAAAATGCGGATAATCGCTTGACCAATTTTGCCCGTACCAATAACACCAGCAGTACGATTGTGCATATTAAATCCAGTTAATCCATCTAACGAAAAGTTAGCATCACGAGTACGCTGATAGGCTTTATGCGTTCTTCTATTTAACGTCATCATTAAAGCCACTGCATGTTCTGCAACTGCTTCTGGTGAATAAGCTGGCACACGAACCACCGTGATACCTAACTTTTCAGCTTCAGTTAAATCAACATTATCAAACCCAGCGCAACGAAGCGCTAAAATCTTAATGCCATAACTTGCTAATTTTTTTAGTACTTTTCTATCTACTTCGTCATTAACAAATGCACAAACTGCGTCATAACCTTGGGCGGTAACCACTGTTTTACAGCTAAGTTTATGTTCATAATATTCGATATCAAAGCCATATTTTTTATTAGCGATTTCTAAATGTTCTTTATCATAATGTTTACTACTAAAAACAGCCACTTTAATTGAACTTTTCATATTACTACACCCCTTTTAAATGGTAGTTTGTTAATCTCTTAATTAATTATTGACATTAATTTTATACTGAAACACATAGTTACCTGAAACTTTTTAACAAAAAATAGCTAAAATAATGAATCTCTAACTTTCAAAAAGTCATTGCGCATAACTTTCTTATATTGAAAACATGACTTTGGATAAAACGGTCAATCTTGGCTTGCTGAATTATTTTTTATATGTTGTGTGCTATGATAACACTTTGCCAAAAACTAACAATAAAGTTAAATAATGAATAGCTCGCAGAATTCACTTTTAAAAACCATTTTTACGACCAAGATGCTAATCTGCATTTTTACAGGTTTTGCTTCTGGTCTTCCTTTTTATTTATTATTACAACTGTTACCTGCATGGTTAGAAAGTGATGGTATTAATATCAAAACAATTGGAGCCTTTTCATTAACGCAAATTCCCTATATTTTTAAATTTATCTGGTCACCATTGATGGATAACATTTCGCTCTTTAATTTAGGGAGACGACGTGGTTGGATGCTTGGGTCCCAAATAATACTTATATTTTCTATCGCAATATTAGGATTTTTTTCACCTTCATTGAATATTTGGTTAATAGCAACCATTTGCTTTATTATTGCACTATTTTCAGCTACACAAGATATTGCTCTTGATGCCTTTAGACGAGAGTTATTGCTTGATAAAGAATTAGGACTTGGTAATAGTATTCATACCAATGCTTATCGCATTGCAGGTTTAGTGCCAGGTTCATTATCACTAATATTATCAAATACCTTGCCTTGGAATAGTGTTTTTATCATCACTGCATTATTTATGCTGCCTGCTATCATTATGACGTTACTAGTAAAAGAACCAATTAACCAATCGCCCCAAAATCATACTTTTGAAGATATCATCATTAAGCCATTTAGTGAATTTATTACTCGAAATGGACTTAAAACAGCCATATGGATTTTAACATTTATCTTTTTATATAAATTAGGCGATAGCATGGCTACATCCTTAGCCACGCCTTTCTACTTACAAATGGGCTATAGTCGCCCCGACATTGGTTGGATTGCCAAAAATGCTTCTTTATGGCCAAGTGTGTTTGGAGCATTAATGGGTGGCATTTTGATGATCAAAATAGGTATAAACCGAGCATTATGGTCTTTTGGTGTTGTCCAAGTTATATCAATTTTAGGATTTATTTGGCTTTCGATAGAAGGACCTTTTACTACAATAGGAATATTTCAAAAAACGTTATTAGCCATAGTGATAGGGATTGAATCACTTGGTGTCGGTCTTGGTTCGGCTGCTTTTGTAGCGTTTATTGCTAAAACAACTAATCCACTTTATACCGCTACACAATTTGCTTTATTTACCAGCATTGCTTCAGTGCCAAGAACTCTAATTAATGCATCTACCGGTTTTATGGTTGAACACTTAGGATGGACAAACTTTTTTTGGTTATGTTTTATTCTTGCCTTTCCCGGTATGTTATTATTGTTAAAAGTTGCCCCGTGGAATAGCCAATCTTAGGAGAAAATATGGACAAACTAACCCAAGCATTCGACTTTAGACATGCATGTAAAAAATTTGATAATACCAAAAAAATTAGTGATGATGATATTAAATATATTTTAGAAGCGGGTCGTCAATCTCCTTCATCATTTGGCATGGAGCCATGGCATTTTGTGGTTGTTGATAGTCACAAGATAAAAGTTGAATTACGTAATGTTTGCTATAACCAAGAACAAGTTACCAGCTGTTCACATTTTGTCATTGTACTTTACCGCAAAGCCAATAATTTTACGTTACAGAGCGATTATTTACGACAAACAATTGCACGCACCTTACCTGATCCCAATAATCAAACCGATATTGATATTGCCTGTCAAGGATTTATCAATTTTTGCGAACAAGGCTTAGCCGACGGTTTAACCATCAACCACTGGTCAGAAATGCAAGACTATATCGCTAGTGCCAATATGATGACTGCAGCGGCATTTCGTGGTATTGATTCATGTGCTATTGGTGGATTCGATCATGATAAAGTCATCAAGATTCTAGAAAAATATATTCCACAATTTGGTGGCGACTCATTCGGGATAGGACTTTGCTTAGCTTTTGGTTATCGAATTAATGAACCAACAGCGCATATTCGTTGGCCACTTTCAGACTTAACTACATATCTAACTGATAACAGCGAAACGAATTAACCAATAGGCACCTTCAATCACAAAAAGGTAATTGAAGGTGTTAATAAAAATAGATAACTTATTATTATTCAATTGATTGATAAAGCGCTTCGGCTTCAGATGAAGCTGAATCCATAATAAAGGCAATTCCAGATAAAATATTACCAATCTGAGGATCTGTAATATTTTGTTGTACTGAATTTAAAATCTCTTGAGCCCAATTAATTTTTGTAAGTACAGCTTCGACACTTTCTTTTGAAGGATTACTCATCTTCTCTCCTACTGTTAGGATGTTAACTAAACCAATAATCAAAAATATCTTATTAAATAATAAAAAATTTGAGATAACGGATATAAGAATAAGAAAATCGCATATTCTAAACAGTAAAAGCAAAAACAAAAATTAATGTAGTTTAAATAAAGAATAAATGTATTTAAAATAATTGAAAATAAAAAGATAAACTTTTAGTTTAATAAAAATTGGCGCAATACAAAAAAGCCTATTATGATTACCTATTGCTATAATAAACAATTCTTTTACATTATAACGATTGATAATGTTAGACTTATTGGCAATAAATTGCGTTAATTTTGCCTAAAATTGTCAAAATTTTAAAATAAGTAAGGATTTAAAATGAAAACCAAACATGCTCGTTTATTAATACTTGGCTCTGGTCCTGCCGGTTACACTGCTGCTGTTTATGCCGCACGAGCTAACCTTTCCCCCGTGTTAATTACAGGAATGCAAGAAGGTGGGCAACTAACTACCACAACCGATCTTGAAAACTGGCCAGCCGGTGCTCCTGATTTAACAGGACCAGAATTAATGCTTAAGATGAAAGAACATGCAGAAAGATTTAATACTGAAATTATTTTAGATCAAATTGATCGCGTTGATTTTAGCACAAAGCCATTTAAGCTTTATGGTAGCGAAACGCAATACAGTTGTGATGCGCTTATTATTGCAACTGGCGCATCAGCGCAATACCTTGGTTTACCGTCAGAAGAAGCATTCAAAAGTAAAGGTGTGTCGGCTTGTGCTACCTGTGATGGATTTTTCTATCGCAACCAAAAAGTTGCTGTAGTGGGTGGTGGCAATACCGCGGTTGAAGAAACGCTTTATTTAGCCAATATCGCAAGTGAAGTACATTTAATTCACCGTCGAGATACCTTTAGAGCAGAAAAAATCTTAATGGATCGTTTAGATCAAAAAATTAAAGAAGGCAAAGTTATCTTACATACTCATCGTGTAGTTGATGAAATTTTAGGGGATAACATGGGAGTAACTGGAGTTAGAATCCGTAGCTCACAAGATCCTAATATTACCGAAGAGTTATCGGTTTTAGGCGTGTTTATCGCTATTGGCCACAAACCAAACACCGCTATATTTGAAGGTCAACTTGAACTAAATGGCGGTTATATCAAAGTACAATCAGGCACGCAAGGCAACGCTACTCAAACCAGTGTCGAAGGGATTTTTGCTGCTGGTGATGTAATGGATCATGTCTATCGTCAAGCAATCACTTCAGCAGGTACAGGCTGTATGGCTGCTTTAGATGCAGAACATTATTTGGATAATTTAAAATAAGCAGTAAAGATCTTTATGTCATTAGATAAAAAACGCCAGACCTATCTACTTGGCTGGTTAAAACAGCAAGCAAAAATGCATAAAACTAATTTGCGTGCTTCAATTTTAACCGGCTTGGTTTTAACTATATTAGTTATTATTCAATCTGCATTACTCGCTGTAATTTTGCAAAAAATTATTATTGAACAACACTATTTTGTGGATATTCTGCCTTTTTTTGGCGCACTAATTGCAGTGTTACTTGGTCGAGCAGGCTTAATTTATCTACGCGAAAAGATCAACTTTGCCATAGGCAAAAAAGTTCGTCAGCAAATTCGACAGCAATTAATTGATCAACTTGAGTTGCATGGGCCTGCTTATTTAAATCAAAGCACGATCGGCGCATGGAGTACGTTGCTTATTGAACAAGTTGATAAATTGCATGACTTTTTTGCCCGTTATCTTCCTCAAATGCGATTGGCAGGCATGGCACCGATTTTAATCTGTATTGCTATCTTCCCATTTAACTGGGCTGCTGCTACAATTTTGCTTTGCACCGCCCCCCTGATTCCTATTTTTATGATTTTAGTGGGAATGGGAGCCGCTGATATTAATCGTCGTCATTTTAAAGCGCTCGCATATTTAAGCGGTCATTTTTTAGATCGCTTAAAAGGACTCAATACCATTCGATTATTCAACCAAGGCGAAAAACAAACTAACGAAATAGCCATTGCCTCTGAAGATTTTCGTATTAAAACTATGCAAGTGCTCAAAATAGCCTTTTTATCTTCAGCCGTATTGGAGTTTTTTACTTCTATTTCAATCGCCATTGTGGCGGTTTATTTTGGATTTTCGTATTTAGGCGAATTCGATTTTGGTGCATATAATGGAACTGTTACTTTATTTGCTGGTTTTTTTGCGCTAGTGTTAGCCCCTGAATACTTTCAACCTTTACGTGATTTGGGCACTTACTATCATGCCAAAGCTGAAGCAATCGCAGCAGCAGATAATATCGAAAGTTTTTTAAGTAAAAAAATCGCACCAAAACAAGTCAATGATAATATAACAAACATAAAATTGACTGAACCATTAAAAACAATTGAAGCAGATAATTTAATTGTATTATCTAACGAACAACAACCTATCGTTGGTCCATTATCGTTTAGTTTGCAAGCACCATTTAAATTAGCTCTAATAGGAACTAGCGGCGAGGGAAAAACTTCGTTAATGCAAGTACTACTCGGTTTTTTACCTTATCAAGGCTCACTAAAGATTAATGGTATTGAATTTAATCAATTAGATATTAATGATTGGCAACTGCAAGTAAGCTGGATTGGTCAAAATCCTTACTTGATTAATGGTACTATCCGTGAAAATATTTTATTGGGTAAACAAAATGCAACCAACCATGAACTGGATAACGTGATAGCCAAAACCCTATTGACCGAAGTTATTGCTAAATTACCACAAGGCATTAAAACCCAAGTTGGCGAAGATGCGGTACGTTTATCAGTTGGACAAGCACAGCGGATCGCCTTAGCCAGAGCAATGCTAAAACCCTGTCAATTATTGATTCTCGATGAACCAACTGCTAGTTTAGATAAACAAACCATCCAAAATTTGGAACAGCAGCACATTGCCCCGAATAGCATTACAATTACTCATCAAACAGATAACATGGAAGATTTTAAACAAATCTGGCAATTGGCTAATGGTAAGCTACACTGTGATATCAAGGGGTATTTATGCTAGCTATATTACGCCCTTATATCGCACTATATAAACACTATTTTGGGCAAATTTTATTGGGATTATTTTTGTCAATTCTTACCCTATTTGCCAGCGTATTTTTGCTGTCATTATCAGGGTGGTTTTTGGCTTCTACCGCTTTTGTTGGCGTTGCAGGTTTGTATACTTTCAATTATATGTTGCCTGCTGCTGGTGTTCGTGCTGCGGCAATTATTCGAACCGCCGCTCGCTATATGGAGCGTTTAGTTGATCATAATACTACATTTAAAATCTTAGCTTATTTAAGAACGTTAGCTTTTCGTAAGATTTTGCCCTTAAGTGCCAATCAATTAGCCCACTACCAACGGGCTGACTTGCTTAATCGCTTTATTGTCGATATTGACGCACTTGATCACTTATACCTAAAACTTTTTTCACCTATTGTAACCGCACTTGTTACCATTGTTGTTTTGTTTGTTGGGTTAGCAAATATAAACTTACCTATTGCGTTAATTATTACTATTATCCTTACAGCCACCTTACTTGTGGTTCCGGTCATTTTTTATCAAGCAGGAAAACAACTCGGCAAAACACTAGCTAAACAACAAAGTGAATATCGTTTATTATTAATTAATTATCTACAAGGACAAGCTGAACTTATCCTATTTAATGCACAACCACGCTATCGTGCTAAACTTGATGAGCTTGAATCAAACTGGCTTTATAACCAGCAACGTCAATCAACATTAATGGCACTATCAAGCGCATTGATTGTGCTGATTGCTGGTTTTTTAACGTTGCTTGTTCTGTGGCTAATTACCCAATACACCCTATCCCCTTTAGTGGCACTATTTGTATTTGTTAGTCTTGCAAGTGCTGAAATACTCATGCCAATTCCTGGCGCATTTATTTTTTTAGGGCAAGTACTTACTTCTGCCACACGCACAACGGCTATTTTTAATCAAACGCCCGACATTCAATTTGTTTCTAAAGGTAAAGCAATAGATTTAACTACAGCAAAATTAAAATTTGAACAAATTAATTTCAGCTACCCAAATCAACCTTTTGCGATATTAACTGATTTTTCCTTAACGGTTGAACAAGGTGAACATATTGGAATAATTGGTAAAACAGGTTGTGGTAAATCAACTTTATTAAGCCTAGTAAATCGGACTTGGGAGGTAAGCTCCGGCAATATTTATTTTAATGATACCCCAATAAATCAACTGGATGAAAAAACTTTGCGACAAGCCATTGCAATGGTTCCGCAAGTTATTACTATTTTTAGTGAGACTTTACGGCAAAATTTACTCATTGGTAATCCTAATGCAACTGATCAACAGCTTATTGAGGTTCTACATCAAGTTGAATTGGACAAATTACTAACTACAGAACAAGGTTTAAATATGCTAATTGGACAAGGTGGACGTACTTTATCTGGCGGTGAAATTCGTCGTATAGGCATTGCAAGAGCATTACTGCATAATTCCCCTTTAATTTTAATGGACGAACCAACAGAAAGCCTTGATCAACGAACAGAACAACAAATTATCCAATTGATAAAGCAGACATGTAAAGGCAAAACACTAATCATGGTTACGCATCGTTTGACTGATAATCCGCTGTTTGATCGAATTATTTCACTTTGATTAATGGTTTAATTTATATGTCATTCATTGCTGATAAAGGGCAATATTAGCTTTCCGTAATTGTAAAAATTCGAAAGTTTTGCTTATAAAAACGTTCAGATAGACTATTGATTTTATTTGTTTTTAAATTAGATAGTTATAAGAAAGTGGTTTGAATGTGGTCTCTTTTTGGGGTTAAGTTATGATATTTAAAGTAGTTACACGAAACCTTCCCAAAATTCGAGTAATCTATTAAAAAGACAATCAAAATTTTTCCTTTTTAAATCTAGCTATTTAAATTGACTTAAAAAATAGTATTTCAATATAGTAAATAGCTCAATTTTTCTTGTTTAAATCTACTTTAGTACTCATTACAAGTAGGAAAACACAGAGCTGAACTATTTATAAGATGAACTACTATTCTACCGCCATCAAGCTAATAACAAGGGATATCTTCAAATAGTTTTAAATCATAATTAATTGTTTTATTTTATTGGCTGGGGTACCAGGATTCGAACCTGGGCGTGGCGGGATCAAAACCCGCTGCCTTACCGCTTGGCTATACCCCACTATAGAAAGTGAAAATCACTTTTGATACGAGCAGTGAGATTTGAACTCGCACATATTTCCAAGCTAGACCTTGAATCTAGCACATCTACCAATTCCATTATGCTCACATGAAAATAGTGAATAATTAACACATCAAACATTGATATAAATCAAGAATGAAATACCAAAGTTATGCATATTGGAATGGCTGGGGTACCAGGATTCGAACCTGGGCGTGGCGGGATCAAAACCCGCTGCCTTACCGCTTGGCTATACCCCAATAAAGGATAGATATTAAGATTAAATGGTGCGGGTGGAGAGACTTGAACTCACACGCCTTGCGGCGCCAGAACCTAAATCTGGTGCGTCTACCAATTTCGCCACACCCGCACTGAACACTTTCGGTAAAAGTACTACCTAATCCTAATGGTGGCTACGACGGGATTCGAACCTGTGACCCCATCATTATGAGTGATGTGCTCTAACCAGCTGAGCTACGTAGCCATTCATTCGCAACGTCGTAACCAACACTGCGAGGCGCATTATGCTAGGGTTACGCCAAATCGTCAACTATTTTTTTAAGATATTTTGAAAAAAAATGACGATTGATTAAGATACAATCAAATCCAGTTTAATAACGCTTCGATTCGCCTTTTTTGTAACTCAAAATGGATTTGTTTTCCTGTATAACCTTCAGAAATAATTTGCTGCACATTAACGTCATTAGCAATTTTATAAGCTTCTTTTATATAATTTGCTTGTGAAAACGATGTTGTTTTAGTAAAAGCTTGGCTTGCAATAATTAATTGTTCAAGGTGCGAAGGGTTGCGCCATACATCAATGCTATTTAGCAAAGAAATAATTTGTTCAGCTGTCAGGGTTTGCACTTGTTCAAGATTATTTCGATTCTGCTGAACCATGACGGCAACTTTAATATAGTTGTTAGGTACTTTAATTTTTGCACATAATGCTTCGACCGCTAATTTATTAGATAACTGTGCACACAGTACAGCAAAACGGATTGTTAAATCATCAGTTAATATAGCAGATTTTTTTAGTGCATCACTAATATTGTCTGTTAAGTCTAATGATGAAAATAATAATGGAAGCGCTCCACATTGTTCTAGTACTTGAAAATAGATCTGTGGATTTGATGTCAACAATGCTTTTTCAGTTTCTTTCCACACACGTTCTGGTGTTAAGTAACTAACCTCACCGGCTAATACCATTTGTTTCATTAGATCTAGAGTTTGAGGAGCTACAGTAAAACCGAATTGATGAAAACGAGCTGCAAAACGAGCTACGCGCAAAATACGTAGAGGATCTTCTCGGAAGGCTGGCGATACATGGCGTAAGATTTTATGTTTGATGTCATCAACGCCATGATATGGATCAATTATATTGCCATCTTCGTCCATTGCAATGGCGTTAATGGTTAAATCACGGCGAATCAGATCTTGTTCTAATGTAATCTCTTTACCAAAATCACAGATAAATCCAGTATAACCTCTACCGGATTTACGCTCAGTGCGAGCCAACGCATATTCTTCTTTCGTATGAGGGTGTAAAAAAACTGGAAAGTCTTTACCGACTTGTTGATAACCTAATGCTAAAAGCTCGTCTGGCGTAGCGCCAACAACAACCCAGTCATGATCAGCAACAGGTTGGTGCAACAATTTATCGCGCACACTCCCTCCTACAAGATAGATTTTACTCATCTATCTCATCCAACGATCTTTTTTGCGTCGACTTGGTATAATTCTTGGTAATATAAGCCCTAAAATAAGACCGCCTCCAGCAACAAGACCACCATAGGTAAACCAAGTTACAATAAGGTCACGGCGTTTATCATCAACTTGATTTAGCATTGATTCAATTCGTGAATTTTGCTCCTTAACTTGTTGTTCTAGTGCTTCATTTTTATTTTGAAGTGTTTCTATAGATTTTTCAGCCGTCTGCAACTTTTGGATATAGTCACTTAACAATTTTTGTTGATTTGCCTCAGCATTATCAACTTTATCTTGATATTCTGCTAGTTTTGCTTCTAGCGCTGGAAAGCGTTCTTTATAACTAGGTTGTTCATTTAGTTTGCTTGTTTCAATCCAAGCGGTGCTACCATTATTAAGTTGAATGCGAGTAAATTTGCCATCTGCGCTTTTTTCAAGCTCAACAACTTTTGCTCCAGCTTTAACTGCATTAGAAAACGCATATTGCGAACCAGGACCTCTACGCAAATAAATATCGACATTATCAGTCACATATTTGTCTATAGCGTAACCATTAAAAGAAATCGCAAAAAACGAAAGTAGTGCAATAATATTCTGTTTTTTCATATATTTCCAATAAGCATCTATAAATAGTTTCATGATAACATAAAATAATAGCAAGTCGCATATTCATTTTATAATAAATAGTTTTAAAAACTAAAATAAATATGATCTTCAATAATGAAATCGTTTACATTTTTAATGAGATCTTAATCACAAAATATGAAATTAAAAATATTATTTTATATAAATAGCTATTATTTTATATAAGTGAAATATTACAAATTTGGAGCCATTATGAATTATCGTCTTAGCAACAACAATATAGATATCCTTTTTCGCACTGAACCGTATGCCGAATTGTGTTATTTTGGTAAACGATTACAAAACTTTCAACCTGAAATGATTGACATGCTTTACCCTGCTGTACCAAATTCCCGTATAGATGTCAACGTTCCATTTACTCTATGTCCAGAGGAAGGTTTAGGTAATTTTAGTACACCAGGACTTGAAGGACACCGAAATAGTAAAGATTGGTCTCCCGTTTTTACAACTAAAGAAGTTAATAAAACTGACAATAGCATTACCATTATTAGTGAAGATAACATTGCTAAACTTCGTTTAACCAGTTTTTTTATTTTAGATAAAAGTGGTGTATTGCAGTGTCAAAATACTTTAACCAATTTAGGTGATGAACCATATCAAGTTAATCGTTTTTCTATTACGTTACCTATTCCTGAACGGGCACAAGAATTAATGGCTTTTAGTGGTCGTTGGATTAAAGAATTTTTCCCTCATCGAACTAAAATATCACATTGTGGTTATTTACAAGAAAATCGACGAGGACGAACATCACACGAATATTTCCCTGGGATGATGGTTGGTACCGAAGGTTTTAAAGAACAAACTGGCGAAGTTTGGGGGATCCACTTGGGATGGAGTGGTAATCATCGCATTCAAGTTGCAGTTAAAAGTAACGGTAAACGTTTTATTCAAGCTGAAGCTCTGTATTATGCAGGAGAAATATCACTAGCTAAAGGTGAATCTTTAAGTACGCCTTGGTTATATGCTACCTATAGCGATGAAGGCTTAAATAAAATGAGTCAACATTTCCACCAGTTTCTACGCAGTAATATTATTAAATTCGCCAAAAATAAAGCTCGTCCTGTTCATCTTAATACATGGGAAGGTATCTTTTTTGACCATAACCCTGATTACATTATGAAAATGGCGACTAAGGCGGCTCAAATTGGTGTTGAACGCTTTATCATTGATGACGGTTGGTTTGGTAAACGTGATGATGATTACCAAGGATTAGGTGATTGGTATTTAGATGAGCGAAAATATCCCAATGGTTTAGAACCAGTTATTAAACATGTTAAAGATCTTGGTATGGAGTTTGGTATTTGGGTTGAGCCAGAAATGATTAATAAAAACTCAGATCTTTATCGTGCCCATCCAGATTGGTTACTTGAACTACCTGGTTATCAACAACCAGAAGGTCGCCATCAGTATTTACTGGATTTACAAAACCCAGCTGTTTTTGAATATCTACTTGAAAGACTAACTTGGTTACTCAGTAGTTATGACGTTGATTATATAAAATGGGATATGAATCGTGAAATTGTTCAACCTGGTCATGAAGGTAATCCTGCTATTGTTGGTCAAACTAAAGCGCTTTACCGATTGCTTGATATTTTGCAAGAAAAATTCCCTACCGTTGAAATAGAATCTTGTTCATCAGGTGGAGGTCGAATTGATTATGAGATTTTAAAGCGTACACAACGTTTTTGGACTTCAGATTCTAACGATGCATTAGATAGACAAATAATTCAACGCGGAATGAGTTATTTCTTCCCTCCTGAAGTGATGGGTGCTCATATTGGCGGTGCATTATGTCATACTACATTCCGTGAGCTACATATGAATTTACGCGGTCTAACTGCTTTATTTGGTCATATGGGAGTTGAACTTGATCCAGTAAAAGTATCTGAGCAAGAACAGAAAGGTTTTGCATATTATATTAATTTACATAAACAACTCCGTCCTTTGTTACATAGCGGTAACTCTGTAAGATTAGATGTTGATGATAACCCAGCTATGCAAAGTTATGGTGTTGTTAGCCAAGACCAAAAAGAAGCTGTGTTTATTATCGCTCAACTAACATTACCAACTTACGCGTTAAGCGGTAATTTACGATTGACAGGCTTGTTGGCCGATAAACAATACCAAATTGAAGTGCTAGATATGCCTGATAATATCGATCCTAAAATAAATGGTCATGTTATGAAAGAATTACCTCAATGGATGAAGGACACAACAACGTTATCTGGTGATTGGTTAATGAATGTCGGTTTACCTTTACCAGTACTTGATCCAGCAACAGCTATATTAATAAAAGTAACTACTAAATAATGTTATTAATACTTTTAAATTAATTAGTTAGCCACTATCAGGGGATTTGCTAATCGATGTCCCCTTAATATTTAATTTTTAATGAACAATTCTAGTTTTTAATTCGCCAATGATTTCATTGGCAAAGTTTTTATTTTACCTTATTATGATAAGTTAATTCAGTCATATATCAAGAGTATTGCTAAATGAATTAACTTCAAGACAGTAAAAAAGATAACCCTTTCACTTTCAGTACTTTTTGTCTTATATTATTGTTAATCTACAGAACTCTATATTGATAAGCATTAAATATTATAATTATCGATATTTTATGGATAGTAATTAAAAGGTTTTTTATGGCGACAATAAAAGATGTTGCGCGTTTAGCAAAAGTTTCAGTTGCAACCGTATCTCGCGTAATTAATAACGCAAATAACGTTCGAGATAATACTAGAGATATCGTAAAAGAAGCTATGGAAAAATTAAACTACTATCCTGATGCTAATGCACGCGCTTTATCACAACAAAATTCGAATACTATTGGTATTGTTGTAGCTGATGTATCGGATCCATTTTTTGGTGCCATGGTTAGTACAGTTGAAAAAGTTGCCTCACGAACAGGTCATTTTTTGTTAATCGGTAATGGATATCATAATGAGCAACAAGAATATAATGCAATTACTCAATTAATTGAGCATCGCTGTTCGTCGTTAGTTGTACATGCCAAAATGCTCTCTGATAGCGATCTAGAAAAATTGATGCAACAAGTACCCGGTATGGTTTTAATTAATCGTATTGTAAAAGGATTTGAAAAACGCTGTATTGCTCTTGATGATCGTTACGGATCTTATCTTGCAGTCAAACATTTAATTCAACATGGGCATAATAGAATTGGTTATTTATGTTCAAATCATAATATTTCTGACTCATCTGATCGTTTACAAGGATATAAAGACGCATTGTTAGAACATGGTATTAATGTTAATGAGAATCTGATTGCGATTGGTTTACCAAATGAAATAGGTGGCGAACAAGCAATGATGTCATTACTTGAGCGTAACTGCCATATCACCGCAATTGCTTGTTATAACGATTCAATGGCCGCCGGTGCAATGTCTGTGCTTTATGATAATGATATTAAAATTCCAAACGATATTTCGATCATTGGTTTTGATGATCTTGTTTTATCACGTTATTTACATCCTAAATTAACTACCATTCGTTATCCTTTACAGACAATGGCTGAACAAGCTGCTGAATTAGCACTAAAGCTTGCAAAAGGAGAAAGTATTCCAACAAATTTGATTAACGTCTATATACCAACCTTAACTAAGCGTTATTCAGTAGCTTTTATTAATAGTTAAAAATAAAGTAGTTATACATCAACAAAGTATCCATTTTTCATCTGAACCATATATTTTACATCTATAATATAGTTCAGATGATAAGTCTTATTTTATATCACTTAGAACCAAACTTCTGTTTGTACACCAAAACTAATTTGATGATCTTTACCATTAAAATCAAATTTACTAATATCATTTTGTAGTGCTTCTATATAAGAAACATAAAAACGAATATCAGGTCGTGAAGATAAAATACTTTTTCCGACTTTAAATGAATGGTAAAGTGTTGTTTTATATCCTTCTTCGATATAAGTTTTACTTTTAACTTTGTCTTTCTGACGAAAGTAACCTAGTTCAACACCGCTTTGATTATAAGTATCCCAGATATAAGCTGGTCTTATTGCTGATTTAAAACTTGTAAAATCGGTATGTGGAAGATTAAGATCATAAGAATAAACATCATTTCCTGAAGTTAAAGCCAAAGCATGGGCAACAATGATATTATCGCTTAAATAAGCTTCACCTTCCGATACAAAACGATAAGCTTTACCACCAGTATGTGTACCTATATAGTCATTATCCGAATTACTGGCAAACTCTGGGTTATTAGTATTAATGTTAGCCAACTGTGATGCAACAGAATTGGTTGCTGTCTGTAATGTAAACTGATTAAATCCGCCAAAAAATTCATTTTGACGCAAAACAAGGCTACCAAGCCAAGCATTTTTAACAGATATACTATTTTGAATTTTAGATTTATTTGGTGCTGAATAACGAGCATTTAAACCAAGCGTTGCATTTTGCCATAATGGGATATCACGATAGCGAATTTCTAGTTCGTTTAAATCAACTTCTTCCTTTTTGTATTGATCAATTTTATTTACTTTACTATCATCAGTACTAATTATTTCTTTTTTATTTTTCACATTTACATCTGCTCTAACTAATGATAAATCAAGAGCACCGACACCGACTTTAAGATTTTCAATACCAATACCTCCACCTGCTGGCGTTTTTTGTGTTTTCCAATCAAGCATTTGTATTTCATTGTAAGGCAAAGAATGTTTACCCACCCATAATTTCGCATCAGGGAAACGTGGCACAAATCCTTTTGTTTCTAAATATATATCTGAAAATTGCATAATATTGTCATCTTGCGTATTAAATAAACCCGCAGCTTTATTTGTTGCCACGTTTCCATCAATCATAACAATTGCATCAACTCGCCTTCCATCTTGATCATAGACTTTTTGCTTAAAGATAAGATCATACCAACCACCATATTCATTACCAAATCGACCTAATGCACCTTCAGCATAATTTTTAGGTTTACCATTGCTTGAAGTTGACCAACCACCACGGAAGTAACCATTATAAGAAAATCCTATTTCTTCTTTAATATAATCTTTAAATTCAGCTAAAGTAAATGAAGTCTTTTCTGGATGATTGCTGTCTTGCATAGTATCGGTTTTTGGTGTACTAACTAGTAAAATTTGATTATTATTTGCTTGTACAGGATTAACTGGAGGCTGTTGCTTTGTAATTGCTACATTTTGACTATTTTTAAGCGCTTTTTTCTGATTATTTATAATAATTTGTTGTTTTTGAAGATTATTATTTAATTTAGCAAGTTGCTTATTAGAATCAATCACTTGCTTTTTCAAATCATTAGACTCTTGACTAAGAACTAATAACTTTTGCTCTAATAACGCAATTCTTGCTTCTAGCTCATCTTGAGTTGCTGCCATCGCATTGGGTAAATAACACAAACCTAGCATAGTCATTAAAACAACTCGTTTTGGTTTGATTTTATATACTATTTTTTTTGAAAATTTCATTTCTCCCCTCCCCTAAACTTATTATTAAAAAATATTTAAAAATCTTTTAAATTTGAGACAAAAAAAAACCTAAAAAATAGTCATAACTATTCTTTAGGTTTTGCCCGCTATAAATCGGTAACAATCCAATACCTTTTATTAGGTAGTTTAAATATAACCAATAAGAGCGACTATTCAAAAACTAAACACTAATATTGTGATAGATATCACATTAAAAATTATCATTTTATATACAGTATTAATCGGTTTATGTTATCAAATGAAACAGATTCCTAAAAAAGTAAAATGGCTTGGCTTAGGACCTCATGAAAATTATCCTGATCGAAAAACATCAGCTATTTTTGGTGATTGGTCGTTACCTTTTGCAGAACTTTATACACCTTATATTTATCCATGTGAAAATGGATTGCGTTGCGAGGTTAAAAGATTGCAACTTAATGAGATGATCATAACTGGACATCAGTTTAAATTTAACGTTAATCAATATGGGACAGAGCAATTAATAGAAAAAACTCATCGTCATTTATTGGAACCTAGGTCATGCGCTTATATAAGTATTGATGCTTATCATATGGGAATTGGTGGAGATGATTCTTGGACACCAAATGTACATCATAAATTTTTACTGACAGATAAACACTATAGCTATCAGCTTATGTTTAAATGTTAAATAAGCCATCTAAAAATAAGGCACCGTTTTGGGTGCCTTATTTTTATTCAATTGTATTTTTCGATATGGTTATTTCTTAATAATTGTTATATTCCATTTAACATTTCACCATCAAACAGCTTATCAAGTTCTTCGATAAATTCTTGCTGAGGTAGGTGATAAAAGATGCCTTGCTCGGGCATTCCTCGTAAAAAGAGATAATATACCCCTCCAAAATGCGTTTGGTATTGGTAATTAGACAAACGTCCTTTTAAAAAACGATGCAATGCTAAACAGTAAAGTTGATATTGTAGGTCATAGCGATGATCGCACATCACTTTTTCAAGTGCTTCTTGGCTATAAGCATCAACACATTCACCTAACCAATTAGATTTATAATCAACCACATAATATTTCCCTTCAAATTTGAAGACTAAATCGATAAAGCCTCTTAGCATACCTTGTACCGACTCAAAATCTAATTCGGGACATAATCTTGATAAATGATCATATTGTTTACACAAACTATCTAATTGCTGACTAGTGACTGTTTTGCGTATAGGGAGATAGAATTGCAATTCGTTAATATGTTGCCCCATTAACACTTGCGATAATATTAAATTTGGATCATGCAGTTTTGTAGTCAATATCTGTTGCATCCAATTTGTTACTACGCTATTCCACTCTGTTTCTAAATTGAGCTTTTTTACCATCTGATTACATAATTCAACAAGATTATCTGATGTGATATCTTCCATAATGCTGTGCATTAATGTACCAACATATGCTCCTTTAGGAAAATGGTGGATATCATATAATGTGTCGTTTGATTGTACTCTATCGGATTCGTATGGGGATTCGTCCCAGTCATTAATAAGATCAGGCTTATAAGCCAATACATTATGATTATGCCTTTGTAATTCAGTATAACTTGTAACCCGCCAACTGTTTGAAATATTACGCGAAAATACGTTAGCCGATAATGATTGGTCTGGCAAAATTGCCGGAATATACTGTTCGCTCTCTATTGGTAATTGGACATCAATTAAATTAGCTATATTGGCAATTGATCTTAATTCACTTTTTAATAAATGATTAATAGCCGATTGGCTTTTTTTCAATGAAGCAAGTCCAATACTACAATGATAAACCGAGCGAGTCATTGCAACATATAATAGCCGCAAATCTTCAGCAAGTCGCTCTTTTTCTATCTGCTCTTTAATCTCATCAGACAGTAACCATGCATAAGTTGGCTGATAGTCATTATCTTTATCATGATAAAATTGGCTATCGGATGCACGATATATTGAAATAAATGGTAACCAAACAATTGGAAACTCTAATCCCTTTGATTTATGAATAGTAATAATCTTGACAAGGTTTTCATCACTTTCAAGGCGTTGTTGATGATTTTCTAAATTTGGATCTGGGTTAACAATTTGTTTTGTCAACCACCGAATTAAGGCGTGTGGACCATCTAACTCATTTGATGTTTCTTGAAGTAATTCACCTAAATGCATTAAGTTAGTTAATGTTCGTTCACCACCTTGGCGAGCTAAGATGTTTTCAGCTAGATGCCGTTTTTTCATCATTCGGCGTAACATAACCAATACACCATAATATTGCCAAATTGCTTGATATTGTTTGAATTCTTCGACCAAACTTTCCCATTTATCTTGATCGTCAGTGATTTGTTCAAGGTCTGTCATGGTTTGACCTAATAGCGATGTCATTAATGCTAGCTTGAGCATTGTTTCGTTTTCTGGCATTAAAACAGCTTGCAATAGGCTCAATACATCTTTTGCTTCATTTGAAGAAAACACACTACTATTGTTTGACAAGTAGACACTCTTAACACCGCAATGAGTCAATTTTTGTTGGATAACTTTGGCCTCACGTCCATTACGCACTAAGATTGCAATGTCAGCTGTAGTCACTGGACGTTGTTCGTTTTCGCTATCAATTAACATTGACGAATTAGACAGTAAAGTCACTATTTGGGTAGCACAACAACTAGCCATGTGTTCTTGATAATCTGAATTGGTTGCAATATCATCAGGCAGTAAGTAAGCAGTTAATGCCGATACTTCTTGGTTGTTAACTTGCAAAGACTTTTGCTGATTCCGTTTTGCCGCTTCCATGGGTAAAAAAGGAATATCATTAAATATAAATGGATTATCGCAATTAGAAAATAATTGGTTAACAGCTTTGACCATCGAAGCAGATGAACGATGGTTTACATCCATGGTAAAAGAATTTTCCCCTGTCGATTGTTTAGCTTTTAAGTAAGTGAATATATCTGCACCTCGAAAGCTGTAAATTGCTTGTTTTGGATCACCAATAAATAATAGACCTCGATCTAACTTGTTCCTGTCATAAATACGATCAAAAATTTGATACTGAGCAGGATCAGTATCCTGAAACTCATCAATTAAAGCAACACAATATTTTGAGGCTATACTTTGCGCCAATCGATCACCTGCTTTTGCTTTTAATGCACGATTTAGTTGCCAAATAAGATCGTCAAAGCTCATCTCGCTATTTTTGAGTTTTTCGTTATAGATCCCTTTCTGAATTACACTGACAATATCCATTAAGATTTGGCTTCGTAGATCAAAAGGTTGTTTATATAGATCGTCAATTTGTTCAAAAAACGAATGACATGGAACACTTTTTCCTTCTTTCGTCTTTTCGATTAAAACTGATTGCTTAAATTTTTCAAGTTCGTTGGGTAATTCAAATGTTCGAGTTTTGCTGTTAGCCCATGCCGATACTTTAATTACCCAATTGGGTAGATTTCGACTACTATATGATTGTTTGCTGACACCTGATTGTATAATGATTTCAACTAATTTTTCAGACAAAGCTAACCAAGATTTTTTAATATTTTCAATTTTTTCATAACTTTGTTGGTAAAACAACTTTATTGTTGTACTTATATCTAGGTTTACCTTGCCAGCATTGTTGAAATCTAACCCTAAATAAGGGGTGATGTCTTTTAGCAATGCCGTTGGATCTTGCCATGTAGCAAGCACTAAATAAGCAAGTGGTTTATCAAGCTGTGTAAAATAGTGACGCCAAAAATCTTGGGTTACTCTTAATTTTAACTCATATTCATCAGAGATTAGCTTTTGCTCAAATAAAACACCCGATTCAAATGCATGGCTAGTTAGTATTCGTTGGCAAAAACTATGTATAGTATAAATAGCCGCATCATCCATTGACTGTTGAGCAATAGTAAGTTGCTGTACTGCAAATTTTCTATCATCAATTAATTCAATTAGTTGTTGATAAATAGGATCTTTATGATGTCCTTGTAATAGCCCTATTCGCAGTTCTTGAATATTTTGCCTTATCCTCGATCGAAGTTCTTGAGTTGCCGCTTTGGTAAAAGTCACAACCAGAATTTCGTTAACATTTAAAGGCCTTGGGTAACTATTTTGACCAATGCCCAATAATAATCTTAAGTAAATAAAGGCAAGAGAATAAGTTTTACCAGTTCCAGCCGATGCTTCAATTAAAGTTCGACCAGTTAGAGGTAAATCAAAAAGATTAAGTTTTTTTACTCCGCTTGATGAAACCATTCAAGATTTCCTGCAGAGTTTGGTAATAAACTAATACAAGCAATTGCGGCAGTAGAAAACATAGGAGGAGCAACTTGCGGACATAGTTCATTAACTAAATATCCCACCAATGGCAAATGAGATACAATAATCACATTTTCAACCCCATCATTTAACAATATTGCTAATACGTCAGCAATATGAGATGGGCTACCACCAGGCACTAAAAATTGATTAGTTTCAACTTTTGCAACACTAACGTGTGATGATAATTCTGTTAATGTTTGTTTAGCTCGCAAATAAGGGCTAACCAAACCAATTTCAAATTGAAAATTTTGCTGTTTAAGCCATTTGCCAGCTTGATTTGACTGATTAATGCCATAATTTGTTAAGATTCTACTGGAATCCGATGAAGCAGAAAACCCTGCTTCACCATGTCTCATAATACAAACTTTCATCAATATTCAATTAACGTAATTTTAATTGGAAAATCATGCATTCTGCACCACAACAAAAGGTAAATTTTGCTGATAATTTAAAGCCATCGCTTATTTTATCAATATTGCTATTAATTTCACACGGCTCTGTTGCGACATCATTTGCTGCTTGGGTTAAAGATGCTAATTTAGCTTGAGCTTCTGATTCTGTCGCAAAGATGTGTTCATACTCAGCGCTACAGTCTTCGTTATCAATTATTGTACCAACATCCACACAACAACATGCTGGAGTTTCGTTTGCTTTGCATTTGTTTAAAGAATCTGCCATGCTTACCTCTAATTAACTGTTAATATTTGTATTAGTATACTCTTAATCATAACTTAGGGCAAAGCGCTAACTCTGTTTTGTTTTCTATCTGAATATAATGCAGTATATGACTACTAAACTGTGTTATTAGTTGAGATAAAAGAATTAAAGATACCTCTGCCAAATGACAGAGGTCAATACATTAGAATTTAGGTGCTGTTGGGCGACCACGCTTTTTTGCAAACGGTTTATCAGATGTATCTGATTTACTGTTTTTACGAGCTCGTTTAGTATCAGACGCTGCTCCACTGATTAAGCTCATTTTCATTGGTTGATTAAGTACTCTTACTTTTTCAAAATGTTTTAATATGTCTTTTGGCATACCTTTTGGTAATTCAACTGTCGAATAAGTATCATAAAGCTTGATATTACCAATGTAACGACTGCTAATATCAGCTTCATTAGCAATTGCCCCCACAATATGACGAACTTCAATACCGTTCTCTTTACCAACTTCAATACGATACATATCCATATCACCAACATCGCGTCGTTCTCGACGTTTTGGGGATTCACGATTATCACCTCGTAAACGGCGTTCACCGCCACGATTATCCCGATCTCGCATTTCACGCGATGGTTTAAACACTGGGTCTGGTGGTAAAATTAAAGGGCGTTCCCCTTGTGCTAATTTTAATAAAGCGGTTGCAATCGTTTCAAGATCGGTTCCACTATCCGCTTGTATTTTTGCTAATAACTTTTGGTACTCATCTAAATCACTACTCTCAAGTTGTTTCTGGACTTGCGCAGTAAATTTAGCTAAACGACGCTGTTCAAGTAGCTCTTTTGATGGCAACCCAACTTCTGGAATTGGTTTTTTGATAGTTTGCTCGATATTCTTAAGTAAACGACGTTCACGGCTATCAACAAATAAAATAGCACGGCCAGCACGTCCAGCACGACCAGTTCGTCCAATACGGTGAACATAAGATTCAGAATCTAACGTGATATCATAATTTATAACTAAGCTAATACGCTCAACATCTAAACCACGAGCAGCAACATCAGTTGCAATTAATATATCTAAACGACCATTACGTAAACGATCTAATGTTTGTTCACGCAATTGTTGTGTCATATCACCATTTAATGCAGCACAACTATAACCGTGCTTTTCAAGCACTTCCGCCACATCTAAAGTAGCTGATTTTGTTCGAACAAAAATAATAGCCGCATCAAAATCTTCTGCTTCTAGAAAGCGAACGATAGCTTCGTTTTTACGCATACCTCTAACAAGCCAATAACTTTGGTCAATATCAGGGGCAGTTTGATTGGTACCTTTGATCTGAACTTCTTTAGGATTTTGCATAAATCGTTTAGTAATACGACGAATTGGTGCTGGCATTGTTGCCGAAAATAAAGCTGTTTGATGATCATCTGGAATCGTTGTCATAATGCTTTCAACATCATCAATAAAGCCCATTCTTAACATTTCATCTGCTTCATCAAGTACTAATCCCTTAAGATTAGAGAGATCTAAGGTTTTACGATTTAAGTGATCTAGCAAACGTCCTGGTGTACCAACTACAATTTGAGGACCTTGTTTTAAGGCTCGTAATTGAACGTCATAACGCTGTCCACCATATAAAGCGAGTACTTTTACCCCTTTCATATATTTTGAATATTCAGAGCAAGCATCAGCAACTTGTATAGCCAATTCCCGTGTAGGAGCTAATACTAAAAGTTGTGGTGCTTTTAAGTTTGCGTCAATATTCATTAAGAAAGGAATTGAAAATGCAGCGGTTTTGCCACTACCTGTCTGTGCCATACCCAATACATCATTACCCTCTAATAATAGAGGAATACATTCAGATTGGATTGGTGATGGTTTGCTAAAACCAAGATCATTTAATGCGTTAAGAATATCCTCGGATAAACCAAGATCAATAAAAGAAACTTCTTTTGTCATGTAAACTCGCTTATAAATTTTGAATATATAAACTTACTTATTTAGTAAAAATCCTGATAATTATTAACTAATATCATATAAGTTTTATCTTATTTTTTTAAACCAAATAAAGAAAGCAGATATAAATTTATGCCAGCTCACTAAATTGAAAATTTACAACTCACCCCAATAACTAACTGCCTATGTTAACTCAACAAATCGAATCTAAAAAATAAACTAAGGTTGATTGATATTGATATATCTAAGATAAAGCTAACCACATTATCTAATGTTGAGAACATATTATTTGGCAAATCAGAACTACGCTATAACAATATTTTCACTTTTAAAACTGGCATGACCCTTGTTACTCTTCTTTTTCTTCAAGTAACTTCATTTCATAAAGTGCCTGTTGATGTTCAACATAGTTATAAATATTATTGGCTAAAGCATATTTAAATAACATTTTGGCACGTTCGTTGTCACCTTTACTTTGATAATATTTACCTAAGTAAAAGTAGGCTTCACAAAGGCGTTCGGCTAATTGTCGATTATTCTCTACACCTTGTTGAAGGTTCTGCATTAATTTAGATTCACTAATTTTACCTAAATAAAATGCAATAATATTGCCACTATAACTCGTTTTATCATTAATCAGATCATAACGTTTTTGTAGCTCAATTTTGGCGGCTTTATTATCATTTTCCTTTTCAATCAAATAAAGCCATAGAATTCTAATAGGTTCATTCACATCATATTGATAAAACCTTAATGCATCACGCTCTGCAGCTTGATAATGGCCTGTCCGATACAAAGTAATAGCACGATTTAAATATGCATAAGTATAAGTGGGATCAAGCTCTAATGTAGTATTAAACGACATCAAAGCTGTATCAAAATCGCCATCTCTTAATGCATAAGTTCCTAAAAAGTTGTAAATGTCAGGAACTTCAGGATTTAAGCTCAACAAATAGGAAAAATCGCTTTGAGCAAAGGCTTTAAAACCCAATGAATCATAGGCAATACCTCGCTCAAATATGAGTTGCATTCGCGTTCCAGTATCAAGGCCTTTTTGAGATAGCTGTTGGCTGAGCTGAGCAATTTTTAACTCATCATCATATGAAACTTGCTCAGGAACAGCTAACAAAGGTTGAGAATTAGAACAACCTGACAAAAGAATAACAGCTAGCAAAATGCAGCATACAGTTCTCAGGTTGAATAATCCCATTTTTATCCCCTAATGAATAATAATTTTATTCTGCTGTTGAAACAACGTCTGCTGTCGGTTCGACAGCATCTTTCATACTCAAACGGATTCTGCCTTGGCGGTCAATTTCTAGCACTTTAACATTCACTTCTTGACCAACTTTTAGATAATCAGCCACTTTTTCTACTCGATGATCGGCAATTTGAGATACATGAACAAGTCCCTCTTTACCACCAATAACCGATACAAAAGCACCAAAATCAACGATTCTTGTTACTTTACCTGTATAAATTTTACCAATTTCGACATCAGCAACTAAGTTAGTAATACGTGCCATGGCATCTTTGGCTTTATTACCATCTGAAGCGGCAATCTTAACGGTACCATCATCAGTGATTTCAATAGTTGTTCCTGTTTCTTCAGTTAAAGCCCGAATTGTTGCGCCACCTTTACCGATAATATCGCGAATTTTGTCAGGATTTACATTCATTGTATAAATACGTGGTGCAAACTCTGAAATTTCTTGGCGAGGCTTATTAATTGCTTTTTCCATTACACTTAAAATGTGTAAACGAGCACCTTTAGCTTGATTAAGTGCTACTTGCATAATTTCTTTGGTTATACCTTCAATTTTGATATCCATTTGCAATGCACTTACACCTTCGCGTGTACCTGCTACTTTAAAGTCCATATCACCAAGGTGGTCTTCGTCACCAAGAATATCTGATAATACGACAAACTGATCACCTTCTTTTACTAATCCCATTGCAATACCAGCAACAGATGATTTGATTGGTACCCCTGCATCCATAAGAGCAAGTGAAGCACCACAAACAGAAGCCATTGAAGATGAACCATTTGACTCAGTAATTTCAGACACTACTCGAACAGTATATGGAAATTCTTCACGGCTTGGCATTACAGCCGCAACACCTCGTTTAGCTAGGCGACCATGACCAATTTCTCGGCGTTTTGGTGAGCCAACCATACCTGTTTCGCCAACAGAGTATGGAGGAAAATTGTAATGAAGTAAGAACCGTTCAGTATATTCACCAGTTAACTCATCAATGATTTGTGCGTCACGCTCTGTACCTAATGTTGCAGTAACTAGTGCCTGAGTTTCACCACGTGTAAACAGTGCACTACCATGAGTTCTTGGTAAGACATTAGTACGGATATCAAGTGCACGAATCATATCTTTTTCACGACCATCAATACGCGGTTCACCAGCAATAACACGCTTACGAACAATTTGACTTTCCAACTCAACAATAATATTAATCACTTCGTTTTCATCGAGTTCGTCATTTTGTTCTTTTAGTACAGCTAAAACTTCTTCTTTAATTGAATCAATTTGAGCATAACGTGCTTGTTTTTCAGTAATACGATAAGCTTCGCCCAAACGATCTTTAGCTAGTTCAACAATGGCGTTATATAGCACCTCATTTTTAGCTGGTGCTACCCAATCCCATTTTTCATAATTGGCTTTTTCTACAAATTCGTTAATATTATCAATAACAACTTGTTGTTGTTCATGACCAAATACTACCGCTGCTAACATTTGATCTTCAGTGAGTAAATCAGCTTCAGATTCAACCATTAATACTGCACTTTTTGTACCCGCAACAACTAAATCTAGACGACTAGCTGCAAGCTCTTTTACTGATGGATTTAATACAAATTCATCATTAATAAAGCCAACACGTGCAGCACCAATAGGGCCGTGGAATGGAACACCAGATAAGCAAAGTGCAGCAGAAGCACCAATCATTGCAACTAGGTCAGGGCTCACCTCGGGATTAACCGAAACAACTGTTGCAATAATTTGGATTTCATTAACAAATCCTTCAGGAAATAATGGACGAAGCGGGCGGTCGATTAAACGTGCAATTAGAGTTTCACCTTCACTTGGACGACCTTCACGTTTAAAAAATCCACCAGGAATACGCCCTGCAGCATAGGTACGTTCTTGGTAATTAACTGTTAATGGGAAGAAGTCTTGACCTTCTTTTACTTTTTTATTTGCAACAACCGTGACAAATACAGCAGTATCATCCATATTAACCATAACAGCTGCGGTTGCTTGACGAGCCATAATACCAGTTTCTAAAGTCACGGTATGACGACCATATTGAAATTTTTGACATGTCGGATTAAACAAAATAGTGTCCTCTTGTTATTTGTTATGTTGAAGTTTGATATTTCGACAGGACGCAACATTACGCTACGCTTATTGATACTCTCTTCAACAATGTGGGGATATATACAACAAAAAGATTATTTCACTGTCACGACTAATGACAAATCTATAAATTATAGAGCTCTCATTAGTCGCGCGAAACATGAGATATAACCTTTACTTTGTTGGCTTACATAAAATAATAATTTTTAACGCCCGATATTATATCAGAGCACCGATTTTTCACAACGAAAAAGAGGCCTAAGCCTCTTTTCAAGTAGATTGTCAATTAGCGACGTAAACCTAATTTTTTAATCAATTGGTTATAACGTTCAATATCTTTACGACGTAAATAATCTAATAATTTACGACGGCTAGACACCATACGTAATAGACCGCGACGACTGTGGTGATCTTTTTTATGCTCAGAAAAATGACCTTGTAAATCATTAATACGTGCAGTTAAAAGAGCAACTTGAACCTCTGTTGAACCAGTGTCGTTAGTGCCACGACCATATTCGGCAACGATTTTCGCTTTAGCTTCTACAGTTAGAGACATAATAAACCTCTTAAAATAAATATAAAAAATGGAATGACCGATCTCTAATTCAGACATTCCTCGGTATCCATATAGTGAATATATGAGTTACGTAATTATACTGAAATCTATAAAAATAGCAATTTGATTTATTTAGTTAACAGCAGTATTTACTTAAGCTCGAAACCATACTCTTCTTGAATTAGTTTTTTTAGCGCCTCAATATAATTTTGAGCTGATAAGCTTAGTTGAGCCTTTTGTGATGTGATCCAGCCAATTAGGATTTTTTCTTCTACATCTAGCGGTATTGATAAAATATCAGATCCGTTTAAGTCAGTACTTAAAACCCCTGTGCTAATGGTATAACCATTGAGTCCATGCAATAAGTTAAATAAGGTTGCTCTATCACTGACGTGTATACTCTTTTTATGATAAACCGTACTCAAAATTTCTTCAGAAAAATAAAATGAGTTATATTCGCCCTGCTCAAAAGAGAGATAAGGGTAATCCTCTAAATCATCTAAAGTTAATAACTTCATGGATGATAATGGATGATGAGTACTAATAAATACATGAGGATTAGCTTCAAAAAGTGTATTAAAGGTTAATCTATGTTCTTTCAGTAACCGTAAAATCACTTTTTGATTAAAATCATTCAAATACAGAATACCAACTTCACTACGTAAATTAGCTACATCGGTGATAATATCATATGTTTTTGTTTCCCTAAGCGTAAACTCATACTCATCTGTTTGATTTTTTTTAATTAAGTTAACAAAGGCATTAACCGCAAAAGCATAATGCTGAGTAGATATGCTGCATAACTGCTTAGAGGGTTCTTTTTTGGAGTAGTGCTGTTCCAATAGTTCAGCTTGATCTAAAACTTGTTTGGCATAACCTAAAAACTCAACACCATCAGGTGAAAGTGAAACTCCTTTAGAACTGCGAACAAAAATCTCAATACCAAATTCAGCTTCTAGATCTTTCACCGCTGTTGATAAGCTTGGCTGAGTAATATATAAATTCTTAGCGGCTTCATTTATTGAGCCAGAACGTGCTATTTCTATAATATAGCGTAATTGTTGAAGTTTCATAATATTGGGACGTGTTAACACAAACTATCTTATATAACACAAATATATACTAAATAATATTTAAGTGAAATAAATACTTGTTGCTATTTTATACTCAAACATATAGTTACCTGAAAGTTTTTGACAAAAATTTTAATATAAATGAATTATGAAAGGTAAAAATGAGAAGCAGTAAAATTGATAATAAAATTACTTTAGATATTTTAGGTAGAGAAAATGTAAATTACTTAACTTATAAGTAATTAAAAAAAGTTTTCGTAAATTAATTTTATACTCATAAGAATCGAAACTGTAATTAACATTGGTCGAATTAATTTACGACCTTTGGCGATGACCATTTTAGCACCAAGCCTTGCTCCTATAAATTGACCAACTAACATAACCAATCCAATTGACCAGATTACTTCTCCCCCTATAATAAAAAACAGCAAGCCGGCCAAATTTGAGGTGAAGTTTAGTACTTTGGTATGTGCAGTCGCTTTGGTTAAATTAAAACCAGCTAACGTGATATAAGCTAACGCATAAAATGAACCAGCACCAGGGCCAAAAAATCCATCATAAAAACCTATACCAAAGGCAGGAATTAATGCGAATTGAATAAGTGAAAGGCGACTGTTACGGTCGTTTTCTCCAATAGTTGGAGAAAGTAAAAAATAGAGCCCAACGCTAATAGTTAAAATTGGTAATAATAATTTTAAAAAATCAGCTTGGATACGCATCACAGATAATGTTCCAATTGCTGAACCAACAAAAGCAAAAACGATTGCCCATTTTTGTTGTTTCAAATCCACCATATGCTGTCGGATAAAATATAGGCTAGCAGAAAACGAACCACCGCAACTTTGCAATTTATTGGTTGCCAATGCACTAGCTGGTGGCAGTCCAACAGCAAGTAATGCAGGGACAGTTAATAAACCACCTCCGCCAGCAATAGAATCAATAAAACCGGCCAAAGAAGCAACCAAAAAAAGTAAAATAAGCAGATCATAACTCATAATTTATTTACATCACCACATTGAGCCCGATAACGAAGGTAGTGATCCATTAGCACAATAGCAACCATTGCTTCAGCAATTGGTACAGCTCGAATGCCAACACATGGATCATGTCGACCATGTGTAGATACTTCAACGCTTTCACCCAAAATATTAACTGATTTACCTGGAATTTCTATACTAGGCGTGGGTTTAAGTGCTATGCTGGCTGATATGGTTTGTCCTGAACTAATACCACCTAAAATCCCACCGGCATGATTAGATAAAAAGCCTTTAGGTGTTATTTCATCACGATTTTCGCTACCACGTTTATTCACAACAGCAAAACCATCGCCAATTTCTACACCTTTCACGGCATTAATACTCATTAGTGCATGCGCAAGATCAGCATCTAGTTTATCAAATACAGGTTCGCCAAGTCCTACTGGAATATTTTCAGCAACAATGCAAACTTTCGCACCTATTGAGTCACCCTCTTTTTTTAATGACCGAAGCAGCTGTTCAAGTGCATCTAATTTACTCTCATCTGCGCAAAAAAATGGATTGTGTTCAACTTGTTGCCAGTCTTTCAATTCACATTTTACATCACCCATCTGAGCCAAATAACCACGAATAGTAATGCCAAGCTTTTCTTGTAGATATTTTTTTGCAATAGCGCCGGCAGCAACTCTCATAGCCGTTTCACGAGCAGAGGAGCGACCGCCACCACGATAATCTCGTATGCCATATTTATTTTGATAAGTGTAATCTGCATGGCTTGGTCTGAAGATATCTTTAATTTTACTATAATCTTGAGAACGTTGATCGGTATTTTCAATAAGTAAACCAATACTCGTTCCAGTTGTAACACCTTCAAATACGCCTGACAAAATTTTGACTTGATCTGCTTCTCGGCGTTGAGTTGTATAACGAGATGAGCCAGGTCTACGACGATCAAGATCATTTTGCATGTCTGATTCTGTTAACGCAAGTCCAGGAGGAACACCATCGACAACACACCCTAATGCTACACCGTGCGATTCACCAAATGTGGTTACTTTGAATAATTTTCCGATTGAGTTTCCAGCCATAATTAATTTATTCCAATGATTAATAACAGTTTATTTAAAACAGTAATGATATTGAATCAGTTCTTCACGTGTGATAGAAAATACACCCAACCCACCACGTTCAAATTCTATCCAATTAAAAGGGACATCGGGATATTGTTGTTGTAAGCTAGCCCAACTATTGCCGACTTCACAAACTAATACACCTGCTGGTGTTAAATAATTTATCGCATCTCGTAAAATTTTTTTTACCAGATCTAAACCATCAAAGCCCGCTTCTAATGCTAATTTAGGTTCATATAAAAACTCATCTGGCAAATCACTCATATCTTCACTATCAACATAAGGCGGATTAGTGACAATCAGATCGTATTGTTTTTCAGGCACATCATCAAATAGATCTGACAAAATAGGAGTAACTTGAAAATCCATTTCGTGCATCTCAATATTTGTTTGGGCGATATCTAATGCTTCTAATGAAATATCAGTTATATCAACTTGAGCATCAGCAAACTCATAAGCGCAAGCAATCCCTATACAGCCACTACCAGTACATAGATCTAAAATATTTTTAGGTTCAGTTAATATTATTTGCTCAAAATGGTTATCAATTAGTTCACCAATAGGAGAACGAGGAATTAATACACGCTCATCCACATAAAAAGCATGTCCACAAAACCAAGCTTGGTTAGTTAAATAAGGGGTTGGTACACGATCTTTTATTCGCTTTTGAATAATGTCAATAATTTGATTTTTTTCATCATTAGTTAGATTAGCGGAATAAAATTCTTCAGGAATAAACAACGATAATCCTAACGTTGCTAAAATTAATTGTTTAGACTCATCAATAGGATTATCTGTACCATGACCTAAAAAGACATCTGATAGACTAAGTTGTGATGCTGTCCAACGTATAAAGTCTTGAACTGTGCGTAAGTTTTCCATAATAACTCCAAATGATTTAGGAGAGGAAGGTATTGTTTGTCATTTTAAATAACAACTATAAACTACGAACTATTAAAATAATCTAGATAGCTAGTTTTATAGCGTTATGAACTAATGATTCCATCTTTTAATGACTCAATATGGCGGTGAGGAAGGGATTCGAACCCTTGATACGTTGCCGTATACACACTTTCCAGGCGTGCTCCTTCAACCACTCGGACACCTCACCTCATTAGAACCCGCTTTTCAAAAGCAGGTTGCATACTATAATGATCACCAACTAATTAATCAAGCTTTTTAATTCATACAAACAATAAAACCAAATGTTGCCAAAACAGCTAACACAGCAATAGTTGTGATTAAAGCATATTTTAAATTTGAATCCATTATGTTATCTCCAATTATTTATTAGCTTTCTCGATTGGTAAATCAAACGTAATAACCTCTTTAATAGGGTTATTGCCTTTGATTTTGGGATACTTAGGTGCAAAATCAAGAAGTATCTCGATAGATTCATCTAAGTAAGGATCAGGTTTTTTATAATTTTTTGGTAAATCATCTAATTTAGTAATTGATGGTAAACCTACCTTATTTAAACGTGCATTAGTTCTTTTTAAATCACGTTCCTCATTATTTTTTTGTTCTACTTCTCGTTTTTTCTTATTAAGTGAAACAATATATTGACGATCTTTTTTATCATTAAATCGTTTGATATCTTCATCAATATACATAAATTCAGGATTATGTGAAATTCTGGCTAAATGTTGTGATTCTAAATCAGGCAACAATGGCTTAATATTGGCAAGAGTCAAATAATCAGCTGATGGTATTTTATCCCACGGTAGTGCGTTATCTAAAAAACGTTCTCCCGTTTCATCAACATACTTAACTTTATTCATTTCAATATCTGGCTCAACGCCTTTTAATTGTGTGCTACCACCATTGATACGATAAAACTTCTGAATAGTATATTGAGCCCCGCCAAGTTCAGGCCAACTTGGATGTAGTCTTGCATCAACTGGATAAGAGATGTTACGAGAAGTTTGGACGGTTCCCTTACCATAAGTGGTTTCACCAACTATTAATGCTCGCCCATAATCTTGCATAGCCGCAGAAAATATTTCTGATGCTGATGCACTATAACGATTAATCATAACAACAAGTGGCCCGGTGTATTCGATACCTTTATTCTTATCATTGTAAGTGATGACTTTTTGTAAATTATCACGTACTTGAACAACTGGTCCAGTATCAATGAATAAGCCAGTTAAATTGATAACTTCGGTTAACGAACCACCGCCATTATCACGTAAATCAATAACTAAACCTTGCAAATTTTCTTTATTTGCTTTTGATAAGAGTCCTTCAACTTTTTCCGTTAATCCCATATAGAAACTTGGTATTTCAATAACGCCAACTTTACCACGTGGATTATCGATAATATTTAATTTCGCTTCTCTATCTTCAAAATGAATCTTATCACGAGTGAGCTCAATTACTTTTGCCTTACTATTATTACCAGCAGGTAAAATTTCCAATCTTACAACAGTACCTTTAGGTCCACGAATTTTATCGACAATATCATCCAAGCGCCACCCAATAACATCTTCAATCGCTGAATTACTTTGACCTACTCCAATAATCCTATCCCCGATGGTAAGTAACTTACTCTTTTCAGCAGGTCCGCCTGTTACAAAAGACATAATCACCGTATAGTCATCTTGCTGGCTCAATGTTGCACCGATACCTTCAAATGATAAACTCATTTCGGAATCAAAATCTCGTTTTTTACGTGGTGCCAAATAACTAGTGTGAGGATCAATTTCTCTGGCAAATGCATTCATAAATACTTGAAAGGCATCTTCATTATTTGATTGCATTATCGTTTTTAAAACGCGATTGTAACGTTTACTTAAAACTTTACGGATCTCTTTTTCATTTTTTCCCGATAAGGATAAACTCAATTCATCATATTTAACACGCTTATCCCAATAAACATTAAGTTCGTTTTCTGAAGTCGGCCAAGCAATTTCTTCACGATTAAAATCAATTTCATCATTGGCAGAAAAATCCATAGGCCGTTGTAAAACTTCAAGAGCATATTGATAACGGTCATAACGTTTTTTCAAAAAAAGATTGTAAATATCATAAGCCGTCTTTAAATTACCATCGATTAATTCTTGACCTAAAGACTCTTGTCTATTTCGAAAACCATCAACATCACTTTGAATAAAAATGGATTTACTACCATCCAATAATTTGAAATAGCGATCAAAAATCTGAGCTGAAAAAGCACCATCCAAGGAAAAATTACGATAATGTGATTGAGTAAAAAAATTCGTTACACGCTTAGCAACAACTTGGTGGATATCATCTTGCTTTAGAACTGGTATTTGTTCATTAGCTTGCGGTTTTGCCTGAACATTTTGGCTAAAAATACCCAAAATAAGGCTAAGTGTAATAATACCATTGAGTAATTTATTCATTCAAACTCTCTACTTATTGATAATATGTTCAGGTTTGACCGTTAACTCCATACCTGCACCAACCTTTACCTTAATATGCTCTTTTTCAATATTAATGACTTGTACTTTTATAGGTTTATTACCTACTATAACTTTAACAAAATCACCAATTTTTAAAGCTTTAGCTTTTTTAGGAAGCATCCGAGTAGCTTTACGTTTTTCTTTTTCACGTTCTTTAAAACGCTCTTTAGCTTTTTCTTTGCTCTCTTTCAACTGTTGTAGCGCATGATCTATCTGTTCTTGGCTAATAACCTCAGTAGGATTACCATCTAAATCAACACGATTGGCTCCTTCTTTTATACTATATAAGTAACGCCAACTCATTGTGTATGAGCGCAGTGCGGCACGGAGTTTAGTTTTACTAAGTTCGTCATTACCATCTAAACGAGAAATAATATCTTGAAAAATTCCAATCTTTAATGGCTTTGCCTCACCTTCAAGGGTAAAACAATTTGGGAATTGTTGAGCTAAATAAGCAATAATCTCTTTACTATTTGTTAATTGAAACTGTTTTTCCATTGGTTATTCCATAGCAACTAAATTTTACTAGCGTTAAAGTATATCGCAGCTTATATAATAACACTAACTATCTTTTTCGGTTTATTAATAAATTGTTATAAAATCTTTAATATCTGTATGTATTTGGCATAAAAGCCAAACAGCTTATTCATGAGTTGATAGCTAATTAAATGCTACCACTCAAAATCGATTAAAATAAATACTAAAACAAATTAAACTATCAAATTTTCTCTTGTATTGGGTAGAAAAGAATAACATAGATACTTATGGTTATAAACTAAGATAAATTAAAAAATGGAAATAAAATTTAGTGAATGATATAGAGAAGAAAATCTAATTACATTAAAAAAGTGCAGCACTAAAGAATTAAATTTTTTAATTATACCTTCAGTTGCTCTATCTTGAACGTTATAAAACATATGCTATTATCAATTCACATTTCATATCAACTACAAATTAACACAATAGGCAACTATATCATGAAAAATATTAAAAAATTTCTGCTCATCCTTTGTTCTATACTTGCTTTATCAGCATGTTCACAAAAAAATTTTGTTGAGCAAGGCACACCGCTTAATAACGCAAAAGTAAGCAAAATTGTTGAAGGGTCATCAACTGAAGCTCAGATTCTGTCCCTATTTGGTGAGCCAACAACAAAAACCGCTATCAATAGCAACGAAACACAGTGGACATATCAATACACTAAAAAGAGCTCAACAAGTCATATGTTAATTGGCGAAACGCAATACAATATTATTGAAGGAAAGCTTGATATTATTATGTCTAAAGGGGTAGTAACATGGTTCAATTATGATGAAAACCAACGACAGAAAAAATGGTAATAAATTATCTTGTTTTATAGCACATCAACAAGATGTGCTAAGAATTTGTTATTTCAATCCTATGGAATTACATTACTTTACTCATGTTTAAATTTCAGTCATCTATTTCCTAAAGAAAAGACATCTCTGGACAATATTGCGCTTTAGGTTATACTCATTAACGAAATTAACCAGACAATCGCTGCTTTGTTGTTTTTATAAAGAAATAAACAAAGGGGAGGAAAGTCCGGGCTCCATAGGGCAGAGTGCCAGGTAACGCCTGGGGGATTTTTGCGAGAGTGAAAATTCACGACAAGTGCAACAGAGAGAAAACCGCCGATGGCTTATTTTATAAGATCAGGTAAGGGTGAAAGGGTGTGGTAAGAGCACACCGCGCAACTGGTAACAGTTGTGGCACGGTAAACTCCACTCGGAGCAAGGTCAAATAGGGATTCATTGGCGTGGCCCGCGTTGAATCCGGGTAGACTGCTTGAGCTAATGCGTGAGTATTAGCCTAGAGGAATGATTGTCCACGACAGAACCCGGCTTATCGGTTAATTTCACTTTCTACTTCTTGTTATCATTTAATCCAATTTTAGATTGCTTTTTATTGCTTAAAGAGCGCTTAACAGCGAGAAAAATTGAAAAAATTAACCCTAACACCAACAACAAAACAGGTATTAGCATTAATAAAGACATGATCTGCTTTTCATACTCTTTGAAAACTGGTGATAATCCAAATAGGTAACCTAATGTCACAATCAAGAAAATCCATAATGTAGCACTGATTATATTATAAATATGGAATTTTCGACTGTGTAGTCCTGATAATCCAGCCATCATCGGTAATAATGTACGTACAAAAGCAATAAATCTCCCAATAAATAGCGCTTGTAATCCGTACTTATGGAATAATACTTCAGATTTATGATGATATTTTTCAGGTATATGTGCCATCCAACCTTGGACAAGCTTAGTATTACCAAGCCAAAGTCCTTGAGCATAACCTAACCAAGTACCTAAAGCAGCGCCAGCAATTAAAATAAAATTAATTAAACCAAAATGGAATACATTTTGGCTAATTAACACACCAGTTAAGAATAATAGACTGTCTCCAGGTAAAAAAGCCGCTGGTAAAACGCCATTTTCTAAAAGAATAATGACAAACAACATCCCATATAGTGTCCATAGCACATTAGGGTTTGAAAGCGTTGCAATGTCCAAATTAACAAACGCATGATAAAGTGTAATTATTGTTTCCATCTATTTTTAAATCCCATTGATGTATTATTATTAGTGGTTAATGGTACCACCAACGGTTAAATTATCCACTTTTAAAGTGGGTTGCCCAACCCCAACAGGTACGCTCTGCCCTGCTTTACCACAAACACCCACACCAGAATCTAATGCTAAATCATTACCTACCATAGATATTTGCTGCATAGTTTCTATACCTGAACCAATTAATGTTGCACCTTTAACTGGAGTTGTTATTTTTCCCTTTTCAATCAAGTAAGCTTCTGAAGTTGAAAACACAAACTTACCAGAGGTGATATCTACTTGTCCACCAGCAAAATTAGGGGCATAAAGACCATAATCAACGCTACTAATAATATCGTCAAAAGAAGAATTTCCTGCCAACATATAGGTATTAGTCATTCTTGGCATAGGTAAGTAAGCATATCCTTCGCGACGACCATTACCAGTTGAACATGTATTCATCAATTTTGCGTTGAGCTTATCAAACATATAACCTTTTAAAATACCATTTTCAATAAGCACTGTTTTTTGGCTTGGAGTACCTTCGTCATCAATAGATAGTGAGCCTCGACGGTTTTCAATTGTACCATCATCAACAATAGTGCAAACTTCTGAGGTGACTTGTTCACCAATTTTCCCAGAAAAAACTGAACTATTTTTACGATTGAAATCGCCTTCTAAGCCATGGCCTACAGCCTCATGTAACAAAACTCCAGGCCAACCAGCACCTAAAACAACAGGCATTGTTCCTGCTGGTGCGGCTTTAGCAGAAAGAGAAACAAGTGCTTGACGCACGGCTTCTCGGGCATAGCTGTCAGCATAACTTTCTGATGTTTTTGGGTTGATTGTTAAAAAATATTCATACCCAAATCGACCACCGCCACCACTACTTCCTCGCTCACGTCTACCCTCTTTTTCAACCAAAACTGAAACGGATAAACGCACCAAAGGACGAATGTCAGCTTTTAATGTACCATCAGTTGCTGCTATTAAAATATCTTCATAACTTCCAGTCAAACTGGCTGAAACTTCAATAACTCTAGGATCGATTGAGCGTGCTAAGTGGTCAATTTGTTGCAACAATTCAATTTTCTGTTCTTTAGAAAAAGAATTGATCGGGTTGATTGACGAGTATATAGACACTGTTTGAGCAGATTTAAATGGCGTCACTTTGATAAGTGTTTGTATTTTAGTGATTGAATTTGCTGCGAATATACTTTGTTCTAACCGCGCTAATGAAAGCTGATCAGTATAAGCAAACCCTGTTTTTTCGCCAACAACGGCTCTAACACCAACTCCTTGGTCACGATGAAATGAGGCATTTTTTATAATACCATCTTCAAGTAACCAGTTTTCATAATAACCAGATAGAAAATACAAATCACCAAAATCAATTTTCCTTGAGCTCAACATATCAAGCAAATGCGAAAGATCTTGTTGGTTTAGATTATTTGGGTTGAGCAGTCGTTCACTCACTTGAGTTACTATCATAAATTCCTTAAATTCTAATTGTTAACAGAAGTTTTTTGATAATCGATTATAACTAGTTGATCATAATAATTATTTAACTTTCATCATTTTTATACTGAAACGTATAGTTACCTGAAACTTTTTTACAAGATATTGCTTCTACATTAATACAACATCATATTGTTCTTGAATATAAAGTGGTTCAACTTTTACTTCAACACGTTTACCCACAAACACCTCAACTTCAGCTAAAGCATGGGACTCATCATTAGTTAAAGCATTAGCCACAGCAGCCGAGGCATAAACCAAAAAGTATTCTGAATGATGCGCTTTATAAACACGAACTATATCACGTAATATTTCGTTGCAAACTGTTTCTACCGATTTGACCATACCACGACCTTTACATGCTGGACATTCTTCACACAGAATATGCCCTATACTTTCACGTGTTCGCTTGCGAGTCATTTCGACTAATCCTAAACTCGAAAATAAATTAACAGTTGTTCTAGCTCTATCTTTAGATAAAGAATCATGCAGCGATTGTAACACCCGTTCACGATGCAAATCTTCTTGCATATCAATAAAATCAATAATAATAATGCCCCCCAAATTACGCAAACGTAATTGACGGGCAATTGCTATTGTTGCCTCAATATTAGTATTAAAAATCGTTTCTTCTAAATTTCGATGACCTACAAATGCACCAGTATTGATATCAATAGTAGTCATGGCTTCGGTTTGATCAATAATTAAATACCCACCAGACTTTAATTTCACTTTACGATCTAATGCTCTTTGAATCTCATTTTCGGTATCATAAAGATCGAAAATAGGAATATTACCACGATAAAGAGATAGTTTATTGGTTACTTCAGGCATAAATTCTTTTGTAAATTCAACCAATAAATCATAAGTTAATTTTGAATCTACTAAAATTCGTTCAATTGGATCACCAACAAAATCGCGCAATACTCGTTGGGATAATGCCAATTCCCCATAAACTAGATTCTTACTTACTGGGCGAGCCATGCGTTCTTGAATTTTAGTCCAAAGTCGTTTTAAAAAATTAGCATCTTGTTCTAACTCATGCGCACTTGCCCCTTCTGCGGCTGTTCTAACAATAAAGCCAGCTTCTGTTGTCACATATTGCTCAACAATATTTTTTAACCTTTCACGTTCTTGTTCACTTTCTATGCGTTGTGATGTGGCTACATGCGCAGAATTTGATCCAGGCATTAATACCAAATAACGTGATGGCAAAGTAATATCGGTTGTAAGCCTAGCTCCTTTAGTTCCCAATGGATCTTTAACCACTTGTACCATTAAGTCCTGTCCTTGGCGAACAAGTTCAGAGATATCTTTTACTTGAAATTGTTCTTGCTCTGTATCTGATACGCACTCAGTATGAGGCATAATATCTGATGCATGCAAAAAGGCAGCTTTATCAAGACCAATATCTACAAAAGCGGCTTGCATACCAGGCAAAATACGAATGATCTTACCTTTATAAATATTTCCAACAATACCGCGTCTAGACTCACGATCAACATGGATTTCTTGCAATACACCATCTTCGATATAAGCAACTCGAGTTTCAGATGGCGTTACATTCATTAATAATTCAACAGACATAGATTTCCTTTTAATTGATAGCAAAGCTTCGTCTTATTAGTCGTAAAAATAAATAGATACCAATCCATAATAGACTATCTATACAGCTTGATATAAAAATCAATGGCGATATTGTTATAGTATGATAAATACAGACTTGAAATAAAAATACCAGTAAATTATAACATATCGATATCCCAAAGATGATAAACGACTGTTGCCATAACGCTAAATTACGTATCAATTGGAATTTAAAAACAAATAAATAAGCAATAAATGAATAAATAAAGGCATGGATTCCTAAAATAGAACCAGTACATAGATCCATTATAGTTCCAAAAACAAATGCAGTACCAATCCCAACTCGATGAGGAAGCGCTATCAACCAATAAGCAAAAATTAAGATCAGTATATGTGGTTTAAATATACTATATGATGGAGACCACGGAATGATTTGTAAACATAAGCCTATTAATAGCGTTATCCAAATAATTATTATTCGATTACGACCCCTCATGTTTTACTCCTTGATTTCCCCACAATAACAATAAATAACGTAAACGCTTCAAATCCGCTGTTGGTGTTGCTGAAATAATTGGGGTTGAATCTGTAATATCAAGTTTTACTGAACTAACTACGGCTACCGGATATCCTTCTGGAAAACGGCCATCAAGCCCTGAAGTAACTAAAACATCGCCGACTTTTACATCAACGTTATTAGGCATAAATTCTAATGTTAAGTCATTACTACACCCGTTTCCCACAGCAATCATACCAATGTCGTTTCTTAATACTTGTACGGGTATCGCATGTTGATAATCGCACAATAAAATTGCACGACTAGTAGATTGGGCTGTTTCATAAATTTGCCCTACAATCCCTTTTTCATCAACAACAGGTTGCCCAACATAAACACCATCTTGTTTACCTTTATTTACAACAAATTGATAGATATAAGGATCAGTGTCTATAAGCAATACTTGTGCAGCCATCTTTTGTTCATCATGCCTTAAAGGTGAACCTAACAATTCGCGAAGTCTATCATTTTCATGTTTTAGATGCTCAAGTAACAATAGATCGTTTTTTTGTTGTAATAAATCTGCATGCAAATTTGCATTTTCATTTATTAATGTTTCTCGTGTTTTGGACATCTCGTAGAGAGAATCAAACGACGACTTTGGTGCATTTGAAACATAATATAGAGGAGAAATAAGGGTATCTAAATAATAACGAATTTCTTTAAATGGACGATAATTGATATCTAATACAATTAGAACCAAGGCTAACGCCAGAGAAGTAAATAATTGTACACTAAGAGGGGAGCGTTTAGAAAAAAGTAATTTCATTGCCGGTACTTACCTGTTTAAAGCTCAAGATCTAATTATTTCAAAATATGACTCCGCCGACACGATTGTCGGCGGGGAAAATATGATATGCATGCTTACTTATTGTTTTATAAAAATAAAACTAATCAACAATAACTTATTAATTACTCTTCACTAAATAGATCACCACCATGCATATCAACCATATCTAGCGCCTTGCCGCCACCTCTGGCAACGCACGTTAATGGATCTTCAGCTACTACTACATGAATACCTGTTTCAGCCGATAATAACTTATCAATATTACGTAATAGAGCACCACCACCGGTTAAAACCATACCATGTTCTGAAATATCAGAAGCAAGCTCAGGAGGGCACTGCTCTAATGCAACTTTTACCGCACTAACAATACCGCTTAATGGTTCTTGTAATGCTTCTAAAATTTCATTAGAGTTTAAAGTAAAGCTACGCGGCACACCTTCAGCAAGATTGCGCCCACGCACTTCAATTTCGAGAACTTCATCACCAGGATAAGCACTACCAATAAAATGTTTGATTTTTTCGGCTGTTGCCTCGCCAATTAAAGCGCCATAATTGCGACGAACGTAGTTAATAATCGCTTCATCAAATCGGTCACCACCAATACGAGCAGATGCAGAATAAACAACACCATTTAGCGAAATGACAGCTACTTCGGTAGTTCCACCACCAATATCAACAACCATTGAACCAGTAGGCGCAGATACAGGTAAATCAGCACCAATAGCTGCTGCCATTGGTTCTTCAATTAAATACACTTCACGAGCACCTGCGCCTAAGGCTGACTCTCGGATAGCTCGACGTTCAACTTGTGTAGCACCTACAGGAACACAAACAAGTACGCGAGGACTTGGTCTTAAAAAACTATGGCTATGAACTTGACGGATAAAGTGCTGCAACATTTCTTCAGTAACAGAAAAATCAGCAATAACGCCATCTTTCATCGGTCTAATGGCTGCTATATTACCTGGTGTTCGCCCTAACATTAGTTTCGCAGCATGCCCAACAGCAGCAACACTTTTTCGAGTACCTGTGCGATGATCTTGGCGAATCGCTACAACAGAAGGTTCGTTTAATACTATACCTTGCCCTTTTACATAAATAAGTGTATTCGCTGTACCTAAATCGATTGATAAATCATTTGAAAACAAGCCACGAACTTTTTTGAACATAATAAAAACTCTTCCTAGAATTAATCTTGTTTAAGTATATTTCAGTATTAAAAACCACCATGGAATCAAAAAATAAATATTTCAAATTTATCAAGGCTAAATGGAGTATTATTTAATCCTTTCAAACCATAGCAAATCTCAATAGTAATTAACGGTCGATATTGTATCGCAATTATAAAATAATACCTAGAAAATAGTATAACAAGTGATTGTAAAGGAGATATATAATGACAAAATCTGTTTTACAGTGTATTCTTCCGCGTTAATGTTGAGTTACAACTTTATTACCGACTAAAAAACAGCTTTAGTCGATAATAAGGATGCATTTAAATAATTGTTACTTATATCAAATAAACACGGTGTAATTCATGGATATACGCAAAATTAAAAAGTTAATTGAATTAGTTGAAGAGTCAGGTATTTCAGAGCTTGAAATTTCTGAAGGTGAGGAATCAGTTCGAATTAGTCGAGCTGCTCCTACTACAAACTATTCTGCGCCAGTACAAAATATTCAAATTCCTCAACCAGCTCCTGTTGTAGTTGCTCCAACCGTTCAAACAGAAGTTGTAACTGATAATGTGGTAACTGATGATACAACAATTAAATCCCCAATGGTTGGAACTTTTTATCGTACACCGAGCCCAGAATCAAAAGCTTTTGTTGAAATTGGCCAAACAGTAAATGTTGGCGATGTGCTTTGCATCGTTGAAGCGATGAAAATGATGAACCAAATTGAGTCAGAAAAAGCTGGTACAATAAAAGCCATATTGGTTGAAAATGGTCAACCAGTTGAATTTGATCAGCCACTATTCATTATTGAATAATCTGAATTTATTATTGACAATACGATTAAGAGATTGAATATGCTTGATAAAATTCTTATTGCGAATCGTGGAGAAATAGCTCTACGTATCTTACGAGCATGTAAAGAACTTGGAATAAAAACTGTCGCTGTTCATTCTACGGCAGATAAAGATTTAAAACATGTATTACTTGCAGACGAAACCGTCTGTATTGGCTCAGCAGCTTCGGTAAAAAGTTACCTTAACGTTCCTGCATTAATTTCAGCTGCGGAAGTAACTGGAGCAGCTGCTATTCATCCAGGTTATGGTTTCTTATCTGAAAATGCAGATTTTGCTGAACAAGTTGAGCGATCTGGATTTATTTTTGTTGGCCCTAAACCGGATACTATTCGCCTTATGGGTGATAAAGTATCAGCAATTCACGCCATGAAAAAAGCAGGTGTTCCTTGTGTACCTGGTTCAGATGGCCCTCTAAGTAGTGATATTGAAATTAATAAACAAATTGCCAAGCAAATTGGCTATCCTGTTATTATTAAAGCTTCTGGTGGCGGTGGCGGACGAGGCATGCGTATTGTTCGTGAAGAAAATGATCTTGAACAATCTATTAAAATGACCAAGTTAGAGGCCAAAACTGCTTTCAATAATGATATGGTTTACATGGAAAAATTCCTTGAAAATCCACGTCATATTGAAATTCAGGTACTTTCTGATGGTCAAGGAAATGCTGTGTATTTGGGTGAACGAGACTGCTCAATGCAAAGACGACATCAGAAAGTTGTTGAAGAGGCACCAGCTATTGGTATTACGCCAAAAATGCGCAAATTCATCGGTGAACGTTGCGTTAATGCATGTATCGAGATTGGCTACCGAGGAGCTGGCACATTCGAATTTTTATTTGAAAATGGCGAGTTTTATTTCATTGAAATGAATACCCGTATTCAAGTAGAACATCCTGTTACTGAAATGATAACCGGTGTTGATCTAATTAGGGAACAAATTTTAATTGCAGCTGGCAAACCACTTTCAATTAAACAAAGTGATATTGAAATTAAAGGTCATGCGATTGAATGTAGAATTAATGCTGAAGATCCCAAATCGTTTATGCCATCACCAGGGAAAATCACTCGCTTCCATGCACCAGGTGGCTTCGGCATTCGTTGGGAATCGCATATTTATGCTGGTTATAGTGTCCCACCTTACTATGACTCAATGATTGGTAAATTAATTGCTTATGGTGAAACTCGTGAGGTTGCTATAGCACGTATGAAAAATGCGTTAGCCGAACTGGTTATTGATGGGATCAAAACCAATATTGATCTTCATATTGATATTATGAACGATAAGGGCTTCCAAAAAGGTGGCACAAATATCCATTATTTAGAAAAGAAATTAGGTATTTATGAATAACAAAATAATCCCTATTTATTAGGGATTATTGCTTTATAGTATCAATAAGGTATGGGTAGAAACAAATGAAAAAATGGAAACGAAGTGCTGAAGAAATTTTAACTATGGGACCAGTGGTTCCGGTTATCGTTATTGAACGAATTGAGGATGCTGTACCTCTAGCTAAAGCTCTTATTGCTGGTGGAGTGAAGGTACTAGAAGTAACGTTAAGAACAGCTTGTGCGATTGAAGCAATTAAGAAAATCATCAAAGAGGTTCCTGAAGCAATTGTAGGAGCAGGAACAGTAACTAGTGTTGAACAACTAAAACAGGTTACTGAAGCTGGTGTAGAGTTTGTTATTACACCAGGAATTACCGATGCTATTTTAGAAGCTGCAGTTGCAGGCCCTATTCCTGTTATTCCTGGTATTGCAACTATTTCTGAATTATTAAAAGCCCAAGAATATGGTTTAACGGCATTAAAATTCTTCCCAGCTGAAATCAATGGCGGAGTTGCTGCATTAAAGGCATTTTCTGGCCCTTGCGGATACATGAAGTTTTGCCCTACAGGCGGTGTGAATCCTAAAAACTACCGCGATTATTTGGCACTTAATAATGTACTATGTGTTGGTGGAACTTGGTTTATTCCAACGGATGCCATAGCAAAAGGTGATTTTACTAAAATCACTGAGATGGCTAAGGAAGCTGTTGCTGGTGCACAGTAGTTAATTATATTCCGCCGATACAATATCGGCGGTTAATTATTATTTCCTAGCTTTAATTAACTTCTCAATCCTAGTCCACTATCAATCAGTCGCCATGCAATTACATAAAGTACAGTTACAAATAAAATAAGCATTGAAAATGTGATCCATAATGGCACATCTGACACTCCCAAAAATCCATAACGAAAACCATTAATCATATAAACAATGGGATTAATTTTCGATACCCATTGCCAAAATGTTGGTAGCATTGTAATTGAATAAAAAACACCGCCTAGATAAGTTAATGGTGTTAACACAAATGTTGGAATAATGCTTATATCATCAAACGTCTTGGCAAATACTGCATTGAGTAGACCAGCTAATGAAAATAAAATCGAGGTCAATAGCAATGTAAAAATAATAAACAACCAAGAATGTACATCGAAGCGAACAAAGAATAGCGATACAATAGTAACCAAAATACCCGTTAAAATACCGCGCATCACACCACCACCGACATATCCTAGAATAAGAATATTTGTTGATACTGGCGCCACCAATATTTCTTCAATGTTACGTTGAAATTTAGCACTAAAAAAGGATGAACAAACATTGGTATAGGAATTAGTAATTACTGACATCATTATTAAGCCTGGAACAATAAATTCCATATAGCTAAAACCGCCCATATCGCCAACACGAGAGCCAATTAAATTACCAAAGATAATAAAATAAAGCGACATGGTAATAACAGGTGGAATTAAGGTTTGAATCCAAATTCTTAAAAATCGGGTTACTTCTTTACGCCAAATACTTTTTAAGGCAATCCAATATAAATTATTCATTAATGCCACCTTTTTGTTTAGTATCACTATGCAACAGCTCAACAAATAACTCTTCTAATCGATTCGCTTTATTTCGTACGCTGATAACTTTAATATTTTGTTTATTTAATTGTTCAAATAATTGATTTAATCCATTTTGTTTATCTACTTTCACTTCCAACATCCCAGGCTCAACATCGAAATAATTATAGCCATTTAACTCAATCGGCTTAGGCGTCGCCACATAATCAATAACAATTGTTTCAGATTGGCTTTTCGCCAATAGCTCACGCATTGATGAGTTTGCTATCAATTTGCCGCTCTGAATAATACCAATATTTCTACAGAGCATTTCTGCCTCTTCTAAATAATGTGTGGTTAAAATAATTGTGATACCTTGACGATTGATTTCACGTAAAAAATCCCACATAGAACGGCGTAATTCAATATCAACGCCTGCAGTCGGCTCATCAAGAATTAATAATTTAGGTTCATGCACGAGAGCTCTGGCTATCATTAATCGCCTTTTCATTCCACCTGATAGCATGTTAGCTCGACTATGACGTTTATCCCACAAATCTAAAACTCGCAAATATTTTTCGGCTCGCTCTAATGCGATTTTTCGGGGCAATCCATAATAACCACCTTGATTAGTGACTATTTGTAACACTTCTTCAAATTGGTTAAAATTGAATTCTTGCGGTACAATCCCTAATTGTCTTTTAGCATTTACAATATCGGTATCTAAGTCGTAACCAAAGATTTTTACTTGCCCGCAAGTTTTAGTCACTAATGAACTAATAATACCTATTGTTGTTGATTTACCAGCGCCATTTGGTCCCAGCAAAGCATAAAAATCGCCTGCTTGTACAGTTAAATCGATACCTTTTAATGCTTCTACACCGTTTTTATAGATTTTCTTGAGTGAGATTAACTCAAGTGCAGGAATTGATAGCATGAATATATCCTAAGTGAATCAATTGTTATTTTAATAATATGATATCATGTTTAATGAATCGACAATATAATCAATCATTGTAAAGAGCTTTTTAGTTTTATTTATATCAATATAAATAAATTATAATTTCTAAAATAAAACACATATTATTAATTAAATACTAATAACGTATCTTTAATTATCATTCTGCGTCTAAGTTATTGCTTAAGGAATAAGTATCATGTTTAAGATTGGATTAGTTTCAGTGTCAGATAGAGCATCAAGTGGCATTTATCAAGATGAAGGCATACCATCATTAATATCATGGTTGCAAACAGCACTGAAAACACCATTTACAACCGAAAACCATATTATTCCAGATGAACAAGTTGTTATTGAACAAACATTATGTGAACTTGTTGATAGTCAACATTGCCATTTAATTTTAACTACTGGTGGCACAGGCCCTGCGACTAGAGACGTAACGCCTGATGCAACATTAGCAATCGCTGATCGTGTAATGCCCGGTTATGGTGAGCAGATGCGTCAGATCAGTTTACATTTTGTACCAACTGCTATTTTATCTAGGCAAGTTGGTGTTATTCGCAAAAAATGTCTAATCATCAACCTACCTGGAAGGCCAAAATCAATTAAAGAAACACTTGAGGGTGTTAAAGATGATCAAGGTAATGTTATTGTGAGTGGCATATTTGCTAGTATCCCTTATTGTATACAACTACTAGAAGGACCTTATATTGAAACCTATGACCAAATAGTGAAATCTTATAGACCTAAGGATGCAATTAAATCAACGCTTTAATTTTATGCATATTTAACGCATAATTATGTATATAATAATTGCTACTGATACATTAAAATTGGTAGTAGTTGTTTTGGTTTAAATATCAGTTAGACTTTATTATCAGTCTTATAACTACATTTATTAGTAGTAAAGAGTAACAAATTAGAAGCCAAGGAACATTATGAAACAAGCTAATCTCACAAAAACATTTAAAGAGATGCTTCGTCAAGAGAAGTTTAGTTCACAAGTAGAAATCGTACAAGCATTACAAGAACAAGGATTTGATAACATTAATCAATCAAAAGTTTCACGTATGCTAACCAAATTTGGTGCGGTAAGAACCAGAAATGCAAAATCCGAAATGGTCTATTGTTTACCTGCAGAAATAAGCGTACCAACAACTAGTAGCCCATTAAAAAATTTAGTGATTGATATTGATTTCAATAGCTCAATGGTGGTGATACGTACTAGCCCAGGCGCAGCTCAACTCATTGCTCGATTACTAGACTCAATTGGTAAATCGGAAGGTATTTTAGGTTCAATTGCTGGTGATGATACAATCTTTAGTACACCAACTAAAGATTGTACTGTAAAAGAATTATATCAAACCATTATTGAATTGTTTGAACGAGAGCTATAGATCTTTCCATTTTGCCATATTACAACTAAATAATTTTTAACTTTTAACCTATTGACACAATTAATAAAATCGTTAATCCTATATAGTGCTGATTTCGTAACAGAAGTTGCAAAACGAAGAGGCGCATTACTCAGGTAAGTCATTTTAGGGACTGGAACCACTAATAAATGATCGAGGGGACGTAATGCCGAGGTTTGATTACCCATCCAGAAGTAATTAAATCGACTGCAAGGGCTGAATCCCTTGGGTTGTCACCTTAACAGGTGGAGCGCTTCATGGTTTGTACTTTTTAATTGTAAATAGAACATGCCCGCTCTAACTCTGTTAAAAATAAAAATTTTTAATATGAGGAATCCATGGAAACATCATTTGTAATAGCTAAATTTGGTGGTACTAGTGTTGCCGATTATCCAGCAATGGTTAATAGTGCCAATATTGTAATAGCTAACCCTAACGTAAAGGTTGTTGTATTATCAGCCTCCGCTGGCGTAACAAATTTGTTAGTTGCATTAGCAGAAGGACGTGACGCTGAAGTAAGATCTCAACATATTGCGAAAATTCAATCTATCCAATACAACATTCTAGAACAATTACCTGAAAATCCAAAACTACGTGCTGAAATAGACCAAATCATTGCCAATATAGCCTCATTGTCAGAAGCGGCAAGCTTAGCAACATCACCTGCGTTAACCGATGAGCTTGTTAGCCACGGTGAAATTATGTCTTCAAAACTGTTTGTCGAAATATTAAAAGAAAAACAGAAAAAAGCCATGTGGTTTGACGTACGAAAAGTTATGCGCACCAATAATAACTTTGGTAAAGCAACACCTAAAATTGAAGATATTAAACAGCTTTGTTGTGCCCATTTAAAGTCACTAGACAATAGTTGTGTCATTGTAACACAAGGGTTTATTGGCAGTGAAAGTTCTGGAAAAACCACTACTTTAGGACGAGGTGGAAGTGACTATACAGCAGCTTTACTAGGTGAAGCATTGGGTGCAACTCAAATTGATATTTGGACTGATGTTGCTGGAATTTATACTAACGACCCTCGCATTACTCCAGCAGCTAAACGCATTGATGAAATATCTTTTGCGGAGGCGACCGAAATGGCAACGTTTGGAGCAAAAGTACTACACCCAGCAACCCTAGTTCCAGCTGTACGTAGCAATATACCAGTCTTTGTTGGTTCAAGTAAAGCACCACAAGATGGAGGAACTATTGTTTATAGCACTAATAGCATCACATCTAAATTACCTGTTTTCAGAGCATTGGCGTTACGTCGTAAACAAACCTTACTAACACTAACCAGTTTAAATATGCTACATGCACAAGGCTTTCTTGCAAATGTGTTTACGATATTAGCTAAGCATAACATTTCGGTTGATTTAGTAACTACATCAGAAGTAAGTATTGCACTCACTATCGACACTACAGGTACCAATACCAACGGAAACAGTTTATTAACAAAAGAATTATTTGATGAATTATCAACCGTTTGTCATGTCGATATTGAGGAAGATTTAGCTCTCATTGCTATTATTGGTAATAACCTAACCTCAACCAGAGGTATTGCAAAAGAAGTGTTTGGTGTATTAGATGAATTTATTATTAGGCTTTGCTGTTATGGGGCAAGTACTCACAATCTTTGTTTATTAGCAAAAAGCAATGATGCCGAGTCAATTATTAAAATTCTACATAAAACAATTTTCGAACAATAATATATAAAGGGAGATTAAACCTCCCTTTTAATTACGTTTAGTTATCTTCCTATATTCATCAAGTATATGTCCATAGTTGGAAACATGGTCAAATACTTTAATTTTAATTAAAAAAATCATAAGATAACAAATTACCAACAGCATTTACCTACCAAATCCTTATTCATTGATTATTAAAAAATTTACCGTCATTTATTATTTTTAATCAATTGATTAAAACTATTACATTGAGCATCAACATCTGTTAGATTTTTTAATTAATTTGAGTAAACTAAAATTAATTTCAATAAAAGAAGGAAATTATCATGGCTATTATAAGTTGGGTTATTCTAGGATTAATTGCCGGCTGGATTGCAAAGTTTTTTATGCCACTAGGACGTGTAGGGGTTTTTAAAACTATTTTATTAGGCATAGCAGGAGCCTTAGTGGGTGGGTATATTAGCACCTTCTTTGGTTGGGGTAGTGTAACTGGATTTAATTTCCCTAGTTTGTTAATTTCAGTACTTGGGTCGATTATACTCATTTATATCTATCGCCATTTAAAACAATAAGTTATTTTAATTTAAATTGGCGGGTAAACCGCCAATTTAAATTAGATTAAGGTTTATAGTACATCATATTTCTCATCGTCAGTCTTAAAAACATCTATACGAACTCAACAAATTTAATTCAGTTATATTGGTATATACATTTTCTCAATTTTGCTTGCAAAGTTCTCAATAAGTAATTTCGTCATATCCAGAATTTTGTTATATTATCTAGCAAAATCCATCAATTTTACCCTGTAAATTATAATGTTAAAAATATTCAATACATTAACACGCGAAAAAGAAATATTTCAACCAATTACCCCTAATAAAGTTGGACTCTATGTTTGTGGAGTGACAATTTACGATCTTTGTCATATTGGTCACGGACGTACTTTCGTTGCTTTCGATGTTGTCGCACGTTATTTACGTTTTTTAGGTTACGATTTAACTTATGTTCGTAATATTACTGATGTTGATGACAAAATCATTAGACGTGCGTTCGAAAATGGTGAAACCTGTGATCAACTTACAGATAGAATGCTACAAGAAATGTATGCCGATTTTGATGCACTAAATATTCGTCGGCCTGATATAGAGCCTCGTGCAACTCATCATATGCCACAAATTATTAAATTAGTTGAAGAGCTTCTCGAAAAAAAACATGCATATATTGCCAATAATGGTGATGTCATGTTTTCGGTAGACAGCGATCCGAATTACGGTATTTTATCTCGCCAAAATTTAGAACAATTACAAGCTGGTGCTCGAGTTGAAGTTGTTGATGTTAAACAAAATCCAATGGATTTTGTATTATGGAAAATGTCAAAACCTAACGAACCAAGTTGGGATTCACCATGGGGTAAAGGTCGCCCTGGTTGGCACATTGAATGTTCAGCAATGAACAGCTATCAATTAGGCAATCACTTTGATATTCACGGTGGTGGTTCAGATTTAATGTTTCCGCATCATGAAAACGAAATTGCCCAATCAACTTGTGCGCATAACGGTCAATATGTAAATTACTGGATGCACTCTGGTATGGTAATGATCGACCAAGAAAAAATGTCAAAATCACTCAATAATTTTTTCACTATTCGCGATGTATTAAAGCATTATGATGCTGAAACAGTACGTTATTTTTTACTATCCGGTCATTATCGTAGTCAGTTAAATTATAGTGAAGATAATTTAAAACAAGCAAGAATGGCACTTGAGCGACTATATACAGCCTTGCGTGATACTGATGCGAATCATCCACATACGACACCTGACAGTAATTATTATCGCCAGTTTTGTAACGCAATGGATGATGACTTTAATACACCAGAAGCTTATTCAACGCTTTTTGATCTGGCTCGTGAAATAAACAAAGCCAAAGCCGATAATAATATGCAGCTCGCTAATGAATTAGCAGCTGAGTTACGTTATTTATCAGCAGTACTTGGATTATTAGAGCAAGATCCTGTTAAATTTTTACAAGGTAATAAGCAAGATGATGTTGATGTGGCATTAGTCGAAGCATTAATAAAACAACGTAACGAAGCAAGAGCAAGCAAAAATTGGTCTCAGGCCGATGAAGCTCGTGACAAACTAAATGCAATGAATATTGTTCTTGAAGATAGTGCAAACGGCACAACATGGCGCAAAAAAACTAATGGCTAACATACTTAGAATTAATTTTTTGATTAATAGATAAGGTACTATATTAAACAGTATCAACCTTAAAATAGCACCCACAAATCTGTGGGTGTTTCTATTTGACATCAATGTAAAATTTTATTAATCGAAGTTAAAATGCCACGCAAAATATTTAGTTCCTGTTGTTCAATACGTGCACGTGTAAATAATCGACGCAAACGCCCCATAATTTGTCCTGGATGATTGGCATTAATAAAGCCTGTCTGTAATAAAGTTTGTTCTAAATGCTGGTAAAAGCGCTCTATATCAGCATCTATAGGAAACTCAGTTTCAGCCATATTCTCATTTTCCCACCCTGATTGCTTATCTTCAAGATTGAGCATTGACATGCGAATTTCATAACACAAAACCTGTACCGACATAGCAAGATTTAAAGAACTATAACTAGGGTTAGCTGGAATTCCAACATGATAATGGCACTTTTGCAATTCTTCATTAGTTAAACCAACACGCTCACGCCCAAATACCAAAGCGACTTGAGTATGGAGATTTGAGGCTTCTTGAATAATCTTATCGCCACACTTTTTGGGAGTTAAATATGGCCACTGTAAACTACGAGAACGCGCACTAGTACCAATCACTAAAGTACAATCGGCAATGGCTTGTTCAAGTGAAGAAAAGATTTGTGCATTTTTTATAATATCACTGGCACCTGCAGCTAACGAAATCGATTGAGAATCAGGCTTGATGATCGGATTAACTAAACAAAGGTTAGTTAATCCCATGGTTTTCATTGCTCTCGCAGCAGAGCCCATATTGCCTGTATGAGATGTTTCAACCAAAACAATCTTCACATTATCTAAATAACTCACATTGTCCCCATTATTAAATAATTACTATAACACAGGATAAACTAAATAATTATTAATACAGTATATATTAAAACCATGGTAAAATCAGTTTCATCCCGTCCACATGTTATGCAATATTTAGTCAATGAAATCTATTTTAAAATTAAACTAATAAAAATCAGGCAAAAACAAAAATCTTATTAACGAGACTAAAATAATTTGCCAATGTAATAACAACATTAAAATTAACTTTGTTGATAAAAAATGAGGAGGTCAATTATGACTTTAAGTATTACCAGTAAACAAATGGAAGTTACCCCTGCTATTCGTAGCTATCTAGAAGATAAATTTTCGAAGTTAGATAAATGGAGAGCACTGTTAATCAACCCTCATTTTATTTTATCGAAAGAACCAGATGGATTTATTGTTGATGCAACAATTGCCACCAAAGGAACTTCATTAGTTGCCTCTGCCAAACATATTGATATGTATGCTGCAATAAATGACCTTATTGATAAGCTTGAAAAACAACTTAATAAACTACAACACAAAAATGAATCTCGGCGTGCGGTTAACAGCATAAAAGACGCAGTATTAGAAGAAGAAATTTAATTTGTTAATTTTCTTGATTGAATAAAAAGGCACTTTGATGGTGCCTTTATTTTTTTGCTTGTTATAATACAAACTATCTTTTTTAAATAACTAATAAAAAATGGCTACAAATCCTTTATTATCTTTGCGAGATAAAATTAATAAATTAGATAAAACATTGTTAGAGCTTATTGCCCAGAGGCGCCAACTTTCAACGCAAGTAATTCATACGAAAATTGAAGCAAACATTCCTGTGCGCGACATTGATCGTGAGCGTTCACTTATCAGAGCCTTAATCAATGAAGGCAAAGACTATCATCTTGATGATATTTTCATTAAACGCTTATATCAATTAATTATTGAAGATTCTGTACTATTACAACAAAAAATCTTGCAAGAAAAGCTTAATCTCAGCACAATCACCACAGCCAAAGTTGCCTTTTTAGGCCCCAAAGGATCTTATTCGCATTCTGCTGCTCGCCGCTATGCTAGCACTCACTTAGATGAAATGATTGAATTAAGCTGTTCAACCTTTAAAGAGATTTTTGAACAAGTCGAAAATAATGCCGTAGATTATGGAATTTTACCAATAGAAAATTCAAGTTCTGGCTCAATTAATGAAGTTTATGATTTATTGCAAAAAACTAATCTACATATTATTGGTGAGCTCTCTTTACCTATTGATCATTGTGTTCTTGCTATACAAAATTCACAGCTAGAGCAAATCGATACTATTTATAGCCATCCACAACCATTCCAGCAATGTAGTAACTTCTTAGAGAACTATCCTCATTGGAAAATCATATACTGCGATAGTACTTCATCAGCAATGGAAACTGTAGCTAAATTGAATCAACCTAATGTTGCAGCTATGGGAAATAAAGATGGTGGTGAATTATATGGGCTACAAGTCCTTGAACATAATTTTGCCAATCAAAAAGAAAACATTACTCGTTTTATTGTGTTAGCTCGTCAGCCAATAGAAGTATCTGATCAAATCCCGGCTAAAACCACAATTCTCATGAAAACAGGTCAGCAAGCAGGTGCTTTAGTTGATGCGCTATCGGTATTACGTAACCACAACATTGTTATGACTAAACTTGAATCACGACCAATTCATGGTACGCCTTGGGAAGAGATGTTTTATATCGATTTGCAAGGTAACATTCATTCTTATGAAATGCAAACAGCTCTCAAAGAATTGGCATCAATGACTTTATATACTAAGGTACTAGGGTGCTATCCTAGTGATTCTATTGTTGCTGCAATGTAATGGCTATGACAATACAATACTTTTCGCAAGCTGTCCTGACGTGGTATGAACAATATGGCAGAAAATCGCTACCATGGCAGGTCGAAAAAAGCTCTTATCATGTTTGGTTGTCTGAAGTGATGCTACAGCAAACCCAAGTTGCAACGGTTATTCCTTACTTTAATCGTTTTATTGAGCACTTCCCACAAATAACAGATTTAGCAAAAGCGCCAATTGATGATGTATTGCATCTTTGGACAGGACTTGGTTATTATGCAAGAGCACGTAATTTACATAAAGCAGCACAATTAATTGTGGATAAATTTAATGGCATGTTCCCTACAAAGTTCGATGATGTCGTCGCACTTCCAGGCATAGGACGCTCAACAGCTGGTGCAATTTTATCTCTTGCACAAAATCAACATTATCCAATTTTAGATGGCAACGTAAAACGTGTTTTAACCCGATATTTTGCTGTTGAAGGTTGGCCTGGTATTAAAACTGTCGAAAATAAACTTTGGCAATTAAGTGAACAAGTCACACCAAAACATAAGGTAGCAAAATTTAATCAAGCTATGATGGATATTGGGGCTATGGTTTGCACACGCACTAAACCTAAATGCTCCTTATGCCCATTGCAAACCCATTGTCTAGCATATAAAACCGAAAGCTGGCAACTCTATCCTACAAAAAAAACTAAAAATGCCATTCCCCAAAAGACAGCCTATTTTTTAATGCTAGAATATGATCATACAATTTGGCTTGAAAAAAGGCCTCCGTCTGGTATTTGGGGAGGATTATATTGTTTTCCTCAATTTTCAAGTAAACAAGCAATAACTGACTGGTTAAAAAAACAAGGTATCGAAACAACAGCACCAAAGCAACTTGTTGCATTTCGCCACACATTTAGTCATTTTCACTTAGATATTTTTCCTATTTATTGTGTCATTACCAAGTATACAAAATGTTTTAATGAACATAGTGGCTATTGGTATAAACTAAAATCTAACAACGCAAAAATAGGTCTTGCTACCCCTGTTTATAACTTATTAAAACAAACAGTTTAATCACGATTTATTATCAATATTGGTGCACTTTTTAGTGCATCATTATTATTCTTGTTTAACTATAATTTGCTAAGCGCATTAGATCATGCGGCTTTAGTTCAGTTTACTTATTTTATGGTTGGATTGTTATTTCTGGAATAGATTCTTAATCTATTAAGTATCATAATTGATTTTTATACTGAAACACATACTTACCTGAAAGTTTTTGACAGACACAATAATAACTAGATATAAGTTTAAATTAAATATGCATAGCATATTTAATCAGTTGCTTTTTTAATAGCTGACTATTATCAATAACATTCATACCAATTGTTCTTAACGTCTTTTTCAACAAATTATCTCCATTAAACATATCTTGAATAGTTTGCATGGCCGTGAGCATAACTAACGCATCTTTGCGACGATTAAACTCAAATGATTTTAAATTTTTTACAAGCCCAATATCTTTATTAGTTTCGATTAATTGTTTAATGGTTGAAACTAATAAAGCAGAATCTTGTAAACCTAAATTTACCCCTTGTCCTGCTAAAGGGTGAATAGTATGAGCAGCATCGCCAATAAGTACTAACCGATGCTTAATAAATTGTTTAGCAAATCGCGCTTTTAATGGGAATACCATTCTAGGGTTAATTAACTGGCATTTACCAACTTTATCACCAGTCAACCGAAATAATTCGTTCGAAAATTCTGATTCAGAAAGTGAAGTTAAAGTAGACGCATTATCTGGTTTTGTCGACCAAACTAAACAACTTTTATTTACATTCCAAAGAGGAAGAAAAGCAATAATTCCATTGGGATAAAACACTTGTCTAGCACAGGATTGATGAGGATATTCAGTTTGAACAGTTGTAATCACAGCATGATGAAGATAATCACGCTCAAGAACAGAAATATTTTCACTCCTACGCACCCAAGAATGAGCACCATCAGCCCCTATCATTAATTTAGCTTGTAAAACAGTTTTATTTGCAAGTGTTAAAAAGGCAAAATCATCATTAAATGTGCAATCAACTGCTTCATGCCTATAAATCTTAATATTCGAACAGTTTAAGGCAAACTGGTAAAGGTAATGAGAAATGACATTATTTTCAATTATGTATCCAAGATTAGAATAACCGTAATCTTTGGCTTGGGCAGACAAATGGGCTTGACCATTTTTTTCCCATACACCTATCTCAGCAAATTCCTGTACACGGTTGCTATTGCATAAATCATCCCATATACCAATTTTTGAAAAGTAGCGCTGGCTAGCGCCATTAATAGCAGAAGCTCTAATACTTATTTCAGCATGAGGCAAGAATTCATGCTGACAAAGTTTAGTATCTATAATCGCAATGTTTAAATCACATTGGCTAAGTGCACAAGCAGTGGCTAAACCAACTAATCCACCACCAACAATTACTACGTCAAATTGTAAATTCATACTAAATAAATGCAACTATTTATTATCATCTAACTTATTATCACTTTTTGATTCAACTTCGTCATCATTCATCGCTTTTTTAAAGCCTTTCAACGCTAAACCAAGATCCGAACCTAAATTACGTAACTTCTTAGTGCCAAATAATAAAATCACTACGGCAAGAAACACTAAAAGATGTGGAATGCTAAAAGACATAATCAAATCCTCTCAATAAATACAACGCTCTGTTAGGATAAGCTTTAAAACAGATTCTATAGGAAACTGATTATACTCTTTTTGTGAAGGGATTTCATGAATAGTTCAAAAATAAAAAAAGACCTGTATAAAACTATACAGGCCAACATGAAATATAAGGAATATAAGGAAAGAAAACAATGAAAAATCCTTACCCTGCTTATTATCCATTTTTTTTCGCTTTCGTCAACGTTTTTATTTCTTTTTTCAATTTAATTTATTTCCATACAAAAAATAAAAATTAAATAAAATCATAATAATACAAAAAACCACCACCAAAGTAACTTTTGATAAATATCAAATAGACAATAAAAAACTTTTAATTAACACAGTAATAAATTTTTTAGCACAAAAATACGCATTCTCAAGCAGAAAAAAATAATAAATAGTTTTTTTCCAAAAAAATCAACAACTATAAAAAAATGAAAAAACAAGATATAAAATAAAAAAACAAATTAGCATAGGAATAAAACCAAACTAATAGATTTTCAATGTTATTAACGTATACAAAAACAAAAAAAATACATTATAATTAATAAACTTATGCAAGAAATAATGGTTCAAAGATGAATACAATTAAAAATAATAATATTAAAACTTTTAAAGATAGACTATATAGCTCAATGCAAGGTTTATCTGTATCAGCCTTCGCTAAAAAATGTGATATGTCAGAAACAGTAATCCGAGATTATTTATCTGGTAAAACATATCCATCACTTACACGTTTAGAAGTTATTGCTGAAAAATGTAATGTTTCCTTTAATTGGCTTGCTACTGGACATAAATTAGAAGTATTAGATCCTAAAGACAGTGAAGAAGTCTATAACGAAAATATTTATCGTATCCCCGTATATAAAAAACAGTTACCAACAAAAGAAGAAGCACAAAAAGAGCGTTTTGTTAGAGAAACGCCTCCAGTAATGAATTATCCTATTGTTGAAGGTTGGGTTAAGCATCGAGGTTTGGATGCTAAAAAATTAATTATATACTGGGCTAAAGGCGATTTAATGTCACCAGAAATAAAGAATAATAACGGGTTGATTCTTAATACAGAAATAAATGAGATTATTGATGGTGCAATCTATTTAATTGAATATGAAGATATTACCTTTTTGAGAAAGATTCGTTTAACTCTCAATGGATGGTTGTTAATCTGCAATAATAGCCAATATCCGACTATTGAAGTACCTAAAGTAGACTTTCATAAATATCATATTGTTGGACGCGTTGTACTTATTATAAAAGATATATTTTAAGACCATTAGTGGCTATATATTGACGTTCAAGATATAATCATAATATGAGGAAATATAAAACATCATATTTCCTCATCAGCTTTTTAATATTTATAATATTATAAATCGCAGATATATCTAAAATTTCATGTAACAATTTAATGCATAGATAATTTACATATATTTGCGCTATCCTCGTTTTTTATATCATTGATTGTATTATCAATGGAAAACTCTATTATTTGTCAGGCCGAATATGTATCGATTTTTTGAAAAATTAGTATCACCTTATCCAAAAGTTGAATATCAATGTATGCCTAAAAATTTTTTTAATTTCATATGGCAATCAACTAAAGGAACTCGCTTATTTCTACTATTATTAATTATTCTTAGTGCATTCGCTGGTGCTTTTGAAGCCTTTTTATATGCAACTCTTGGTAGGGTTATTGATTGGCTTGCAGCTGTTGAACCTAGCAAATTTTGGCAACAAGAAAAAACAACATTAGTAATATTAGCTTTAATCATCATAGCAAGTACAATTATTATTGGATTACAAACTATTATAAAACATCAATGCCTGGCTGGTAATTTTCCAATGAGAATGCGTTGGAACCTTCATCGGTTGGTACTCAATCAAAGTATGCGTTTTTTCCAAGATGAATTTGCTGGTAGAATATCAGCCAAAGTCATGCAAACAGCGCTTGCAGTTCGTGATACTTGCTTTTTAGTGACGGAGATTTTTATCTATGTCTTTATTTCGTTTATTACTATGGCAACAATCATCGGGCAATTAGATCTTTGGCTATTAATTCCATTTATAGGCTGGTGTCTAATTTATGGTATTGCTATGTATTATTTTATTCCTCGTTTAAGTAAAATTGCTAGTTTGCAGGCTGATGCTCGTTCTACGATGACAGGACGAGTAACCGATACCTATACCAACATCATGACAGTAAAACTTTTTTCTCATGCTGGCAATGAAGCAAAATATGCTAAAGAATCAATGGATGAATTTTTAGTCACTGTCAATCAACAAATGCGCTTAGTCAGTAGCTTTGAAATTGTTAATCATTTAATGTCTATTTTGTTGATACTAAGCACTACAGGTATTGCCTTATGGCTATGGAGCAATCAATTAATTGGTGTTGGTGCAATTGCAACAACAACCGCTGTAGCGCTTCGATTAAACGGTTTTTCACATTGGATCATGTGGGAATTGGCAGCTTTATTTGAGAATATTGGCATAGTTAAAGATGGGATTAATACTTTTTCAGCCACTAAAACAGTTATTGATCAACCTAATGCAACATCACTTCATGTTACCCAAGGGAAAATCGAATTTAAGCACATCCATTTTGCTTATGATAAAAAACAACACAACTCAATTATTGAAGATTTAAATTTAACAATCAAACCTGGTGAAAAGATTGGTTTGGTCGGTCGTTCTGGAGCTGGAAAATCAACGCTTATTAATTTATTACTTCGTTTTTACGATTTACAAAGTGGTAATATTTTTATTGATGGTCAAGATATTACTGCCGTTAGTCAAGAAAGCTTACGTTCTAAAATCGGTATGGTGACACAAGATACTTCGTTATTGCATCGCTCAGTACGAGAAAACTTACTTTACGGTAACAAAAATGCTTCTGAAAAGGAGATGAGAGAAGCAGCCAAAAAGGCTCATGCAGATAAATTTATTCAAACACTCGTTGATACAAGAGGTAAAACAGGATACGACGCTTTTGTTGGTGAACGAGGTATAAAATTATCCGGAGGGCAAAGGCAACGTATTGCCATTGCTCGCGTCATTTTAAAAAATGCCCCTATTTTATTATTAGATGAAGCAACAAGTGCATTAGACTCTGAAATTGAGCAAGCAATTCAAGAAAGTCTATATACTTTAATGGAAGGAAAAACCGTTATTGCTATTGCCCATCGATTATCTACAATTGCGGCAATGGATAGACTAATCGTACTTGATCAAGGTAAAATAATCGAACAAGGAACCCATCAAGAATTATTAAACAAGAATGGTTTATACGCACAGCTTTGGAAACATCAGAGCTGTGGTTTTTTAGCCGATAACTTTTAATTTACAAAGAAGGTCAGGACTTATACTAAATATAAAATATATATATCCTGACCACACTTTATTAATTAATAAAATTTTTATAGAATTCCGATTCAAATCGCATGACTGCACTATTTTTGGGCTCTCCTTTATTATCAGCTTGGTATCCTGATAATAGCTGCACAAATGCAACATATTCCCCTTCAGACTTTTGGATAAATCCAGCTAAGTTATAGCAACCTTGAATATAACCTGTTTTGGCTCGTATTGTTTCTTTAAAAGGTGCTTGATTAAGACTTTTTCGATTCTGCAAAGTACCATCAACTCCAGCAATTGGTAACATTTCAATAATTCTTAATTTTGTATTATTAGCTGCAATATATTGTAGAATTTCCATTAACTTATCGGCGCTAACCAAGTTTAATCTAGATAATCCAGAACCATCAGCAATAACTAAATTTTCTAAATTTATACCCGCTTTTTTACGTAAAATTTGCTTAACAGCATCACCGCCATTACGCCATGTACCTTGAACATTATAATAATGGGCCCCTAAAGTCCTAAATATAGCATCTGCATACAAATTATTTGATTTTTTAAGCATAACTGTCAACAGTTCAGAAAGTTGAGCTGATTGGCTAGAGGCTAATAATGACAACTGAGCATTAGTCCTTTGATTACGTTCAATAATAGTTCCTGTATACATTATTTTTTTTTGTTTAAGCTCATTTTTTAAAATTTTCGAAAAATATTCAACACTATCAATTACTGCAAATTTTAACGGTATTTTATCTGAACTTACAGCAATGCATCCTGATAAATGGTAATGGTTTTTATCTGAGTAGTTTACATCTAATTCACAATATTTATCATTTAAATCCTTACTATTAGCAGCGATAGTTCTGACATCACCAGTAAGAATAATAGGAGTATTGGAAGATACCGTAACAGAGGCTTTGGAACCGACCTTACCCGGAATAATGGTTGCATTAAAACAGTTATTATCAATAATAGCTGCAGATGGCGGAGCACTATAACATGCAGTTAAGTTATTCCAGGACCAACCCGATGCTTTATCATGACTTGTAAAAATTGAAGTATCCAAAATCACATTTCCTGAAATTTTCTCAATACCTTTTTGGCTCAGTGTTGCAATCATGCTTTTTAATCGATCACGAGTAAAAGTTGGATCTCCACTTAATTGAATAATAAGATCACCATTTAACTGTTTATTACTTATTGAGCCATTGGTTTGTATACGAGTTATAAAACGGAAATCATTACCCAGTTCAAGCTGAGCAGCTAACGCAGTTATCACTTTTTGAGTGCTTGCTGGTTGTTTGAATTGATTACTTTTATATTTTGCTAATGTTTTAGGATTACGCCCAACAGATTGAACCAAAATGGATAAATCACTTCCTTTAGGTAAAGAAGATATATAAGGCTCTACTGGTTGTGCATATAATAATCCCGAAATAAAAGGAAGAAGAGTAAGAATAATTATCCTAAATTTTGTCATAAATACTGGCTCAAAATATTATTAAATTAAAACAGTTAAATAAGACTTGCAAATATAACTTTTTTTGATTTAGCTAGCAATATATACTCTATCACTTTTATAATTATATATTACGGTTAAATTAGATAAACCAACTATTCAAATTATCTAAAATCAATTAAAACTAGGTAATATAAATATGATGCAAAGTTCATTAGGATTTCCAATAGAGACCATGTTGGTATTTGTTGTGCTAGCCTTGGCTGCAATTATTGTTGATTTATATGCTCACCATAACGATAAACCTATCAGTTTAAAAAATGCCATTATATGGTCACTTTTTTGGATAATTGTTGCACTGGGGTTTGCACTATTTTTATACATTCATCATGGGAGTACTACTGCTAGCTTATTTGTTGCTGGTTACGTCCTTGAAAAAGCACTATCTGTCGATAATTTGTTTGTCATTATGGCTATTTTTTCTTGGTTTTCAGTACCTAATAATTATCGACATCGCTTACTTTATTGGGGAGTTATTGGCGCTATTATATTCCGCGCCATATTTGTTGTAATTGGAACAGGTTTGTTATATTTAGGTCCTTGGATGGAATTAGCTTTTTCAATATTAGTAGCTTGCACTGGAATAATAATGCTAAAAAATCAAGATAATGGTCAAGACATAAAGGATTATTCAAATCACTTAACTTTTCGCATCGCCAAACGTATTTTTCCATCTTACCCCAAAATTGTCGGTCATCACATTTTATTAACCAAAAAACAACTTGATAGAGAACTTGCAAAACCTGAGAATAGCAATTTAGTTGGTAAAATACCTAAAAGTGTTTTTTATGCTACACCGCTGTTTTCATGTATTGTTGTAATTGAGTTAAGTGACGTTATCTTTGCGTTTGATTCTGTTCCTGCCGTGATTGCTGTAAGCCAAGAACCGTTAATTGTCTATAGCTCGATGATTTTTGCTATTTTGGGTCTTAGAACTATGTATTTTATTTTACAAGCCATGAAACAGTATTTAGCTCATCTTGATAAGGCAGTTATCTGTTTACTCTTTTTTATTGCCGGAAAATTGGCTTTAAATGCAAGTAATCATCTATTTGGATACGGTATTGATATAGATCCAATTACCAGTCTTTATATCGTTTTAGGCACACTAGCTTTAGGAATTATTGCTAGCATCATTTGTCCGAAAAAATAAAGTGCGATAATTAGAGTAAAAATATTGGCAGGTTTTCCTGCCATTTTTAGTATAAATTTATTGACGTTTTAAAGATCGAATAAAATAACTTACACCTAAAATAACAAACCAAATAGGTGTTGCCACTAATGCCTGGCGAGTATCAATCTCAAAAGTAAGTAATACAATCACGAAGGCAAAAAAAGCCAAACAGACGCAGCACATAAAAATACCACCTGGCATTTTAAATTGAGATTGTTCATGTAAGTTTATTTTTTTGCGACGATAAGCAATATAAGAAATAAGAATCATCGACCAAATAAACATAAATAAAATAGCCGAAATTGTAGTTACTATAGTAAAAGCTTCCATGACATTAGGCACTAAATAAATCAAAACAACTCCACCAAACAAACATGTGCACGAGAATAATAGCCCATTAGCCGGTACAGAGCGACTCGATAATTTCCCAAACGGTTCAGGAGCATCTTGTTTTTTAGCAAGCCCAAACAGCATTCTGCTTGTTGAGTAAATACCACTATTAGCAGATGATGCTGCTGAAGTTAATACTACAAAATTAATAATACTTGCAGCAGCAGGCAAGCCAATTAGAGTGAATAATTCTACAAAAGGACTTTTGTTTGGAGAAATAAACTCCCATGGAGTTACACTCATAATAATGATTAAAGCAAAAACATAGAAAAAGATGATACGCGCAGGCACTGAATTAATTGCACGAGGCAAATTTTTGCACGGATCAACGGTTTCTGCTGCAGTTGTGCCAACTAACTCAATCCCAACAAAAGCAAAAATAGCAATTTGAAATCCAGCAAAAAAACCCATACTACCATGAGGGAAAAAGCCCCCGTATTCCCACAAATTCGAAAATGCAGCTGTGGTACCCGTTTGTTCGGAATGAAAAGCAGTCAAAATGAGTACAAGTCCAATTCCTATCAATGCTAAAATTGCAATAATCTTAATCATTGAAAACCAAAATTCTGTTTCACCAAACATTTTTACCGTTAATAAGTTTAGTGTTAAAAGTAAGGCAACTGTTAATAACATTGGTATCCATGACTGCAGTTCAGGAAACCAATGTTGCGCATATCCAGCAATTGCAATAACGTCGGCAATCCCTGTAATTACCCAACAAAACCAATATGTCCAACCAGTAAAAAATCCAGCCCAAGGCCCCAAAAGGTCATTGGCAAAATCACTAAAAGATTTGTACTTTAAATTAGAAAGAAGGATTTCCCCCATCGCACGCATAACAAAAAAAAGGATAAAACCAATAATCATATAAACAAAAATAATAGAAGGACCAGCAAGACTAATTGTCTTTCCTGAACCCATAAATAAACCAGTCCCAATTGCCCCACTGATTGCAATTAATTGAATATGACGGTTAGAAAGATTTCGCTTCAGATCATTTTTTGAGGATGTAATGCTCATCGCTATTATTTCCTTTTATTTTCTATATTTCTCGACTTACTAAGAGTCTAGGACTATAAAGTCTATAGAATAAAATCGCAAGTTGAATTGTTATGAAAACTTTTTATGGATTCATAATAATTATCTGTAGTTTCTTATAATAGAATTGTGTAGCATAACCAGCCATATTGCTTAACTTATTATAATTATTTTCCAAGATGAAAAAAAAAGATCGTTATTATTATTTTTATTTTTTTAGTATTTTACTTGTTTTATCTATTTTTATTGGTAGCCAATACTATTCAAATAAACCAACTAATCAAGGCCAACAATATAAAGATGGGAAATTATCTTTACCACTTAACATTAATCAGCCTCAATTAAATATTCCTGTCAACATATCAGACTACATTATTCAAATAGCTAAAATTAAATCGTCATCGCCTTCTTTATATAAAAAAAATGAACATATTTATAAAGCAATAAATGAGTGGATTAGCCGTTCTTTAATGGTTGATGAATTTTACAAGGTAGGACTTAACAGTTACGAAATGGTTGGACAAGATGGGTATGGCAATGTACATTTAACAGGCTACTACACTCCGATAATCAAAGCAAGGCATCAACCAACAGCAGAATTTAAATACCCTATTTATAAGATGCCTGTTGTTAGTGATGAAGAACAACTACCAAATCGTGAACAAATTTATAATGGAGCTCTTTCTGATAGAGATCTTGAAATTGCATACAGTAATTCCTTAATGGATAACTTTATTATGGAAGTACAAGGTAGTGCCTATATTGATTTTGAAGATGGTTCACCTTTAGTCTTCTTCAGCTATGGAGGTAAAAATAATTATGGCTATTCTAGTATAGGAAGATTATTAGTAGAACAAGGCGAAATAGAAAAAGAAAAAATTTCTATACAATCAATTAAAGATTGGGCAAAAAACAAACCAGAAAATCAAATTAAAGCTTTACTAATTCAAAACCGTTCATTTGTTTTTTTTAATCCACAATATAATGCTGAAGTTACGGGTGCGGCTGAAATACCTTTGGTTGCAAATGCATCAGTCGCATCGGATAAATCAGTCATTCCTTTAGGATCTGTAGTATTAGTTGATGTGCCGCTTCTTGAAGACGATGGGCAATATCGAGGCAGACGAGAAACTCGACTTATGATTGCACTTGATGTAGGTGGTGCTATAAAAGGTCAACATTTTGACCTTTATCTAGGAATAGGAGATAAAGCAGGAAAATTAGCCGGATACTATAACCATTATGGACGCGCATGGGTACTACAGCCTTAAACTACTAACGTCGACGCCATCAAAAGAACCTGTTAGAATAAAGTAATACAAGCTGAATTAAGGATAACTCATGAGATTATGTGACAGAGATATCGAAGCATATTTAAAAAATGGTAAATTAAAAATAACACCACAGCCTGCAGCAGGCTGTATTAATGGTGCGACTGTTGATGTTAGATTAGGTAATCAATTTCGTACTTTTCGAGAACATACTACACCTTATATAGATTTAAGTGGTCCAAAAGAAGAAGTATCTGCAGTCTTGGAACGAGTGATGAGTGAAGAAATAGTATTACCTGAAGGTGACGCCTTTTACTTACATCCTGGTGAGTTAGCATTAGCTGTAACTTTAGAATCAGTCACTATTCCTGACGATTTAGTTGGCTGGTTAGATGGCCGTTCATCACTTGCTAGATTAGGTCTAATGGTTCACGTTACAGCTCATCGTATCGACCCTGGCTGGCAAGGACAAATTGTATTAGAATTTTATAATTCAGGAAAAATTCCATTAGCACTTAGGCCTGGAATGACAATCGGCGCGCTCAGTTTTGAAACGCTAACTGGTCCTGCTACAAGACCATACAATCGGAGGTTAGATGCAAAATATAAAGACCAGTATGGTGCTGTTGCCAGTCGTATTGATAAAGACTGAATAATCGATAACCATAACGAAGGAACATTAATATGATCAAAAAAATATTGGTTATTCTATTTGCTTTAATTTTAGTCATAACAATTAGTGTTGTTTCATTGATTGTTTTTGTTGATCCCAACAACTTTCGTGGGTTTATTTCTGATACAGTTAAAGATAAAACAGGATATGAATTATCCATCGATGGAAATTTACGTTGGCATATATGGCCGCAAGTGAGTATTTTAACTGATTCAATTAAGCTAACTGATGCAGGAGCTTCAAAACCCCTTCTAACTGCAGATAATATGAGATTAGACGTTGAGTTACTACCTCTATTCTCCAAAAAATTATCTGTCAAAAATGTTTTTATAAAATCAGCAGTTATCAGTATCACCAATGAAAGTAAAGGTAATATTGCAAAAAATGGTACAAAAACATCATCTAATACAACCACGAATAAACCAACTGATTCTAAAGATCAAAAAATTTCATCTAATTGGAAATTTAGCTTAAATAAATTTGAAGTTAGTGATAGTACTGTGACATTACAACATAATAATGATTTAATTAACTTTAGAAATATTAATCTAGTGTTAGAACAAAATAGTGAAAAAAATATTTCCATCGATTTAAAAGGTAATATAGATAAAAATCAACAAGATTTATCTTATTTGATACATGCATATGTCGATTTAAATCAATTTCCAGAACAAGCGTTAATCGATTTAAAGAAATTAGATTTCATTTATAAAGGTGTAGACAATTCAACAAAAGAGCTAAAAGGTAACATTAGCGGTGTATTTAACTACCATCATCCACAAATGTTACTTAAAAGCCAAAATTTAACTTTTTCAATTAATGAAAATCATTTTACTGCCACAATAAATGCTGATTTAGCAAATAAACCATATATAAATTTGCAGTTAAATTCAGATAAAATCGATCTCACTTCGTTCTTGAAAACAAGTCAAAATTCAAATAAAGAAGCAAATCCTCAACAAACTTCACCAGTGGTGTCGAATGTCACAAAAACCAATAATGAATTAAACTTTCTGAATAATTTTAATGCTAAAGCTAAATTAAATATTAAACAGATTAATGCTAACAAAGTAACATTAAATAATATTGACATTGATATGACCAATGAGGAAGGTATTGCAATATTTAAAAAGATTAACTTTGATATTGCTAATGGCCATATAGCTGCAACTGGTTTAGCAAATGGTAAACAAAAAAGTACACTAATGAAGCTTAATACCAAAATATCCAATGTTGATTTAAATACATTTTTTAATCAATTAAATATAGCACATGATCTAGAGGGTTTATTTAACGCTACTGGAGATTTAGAAAGCAACAGCTTATCTGGTTCAAAAATCTTAGCCAACTTGCAAGGAAATTTGAATATAGTAGTAACTAATGCAAGGCTAAATAATTTAAATATTCAAAGAATCATCCAAAATACGGCAACTCAATATTCAAAGGACATCATGACTCCTGAAAATCAAAAAAAATATACTGAATTCCATAAAATTTCAGCTATTGGTAATTTGAGGCAAGGTAATTTGCAATTGTCGACATTAAATGCCAATTCTGAAACTCTTGATGTCATTGATGGATCAGGGCGAGTTGGTTTTTTAAAACAAGATTTGGATGTTAATTTGAATTTAAAAATATTAGGTGGCTGGAACGGTAAAAGTGAAACAATTAGTAAACTGCAAAAGTTAACAATACCACTACGTATTTATGGGCAATTTGCTAATCTTCATTATCAAATAGATATGAGTAAATTAATTACCGATGCACTAAGCGATAAATTACAAGACCGTTTAGACAAACTCCGCGAAAAATTAAAAACTCATGACTCTAAAGATAATTCAAAATCTAAATCAAAAGCTGCAGATATCTTAGGCGAGCTAATAAGAAAGTAACAAGAAAAAAGGTGAAGTTGAGCAAATTCATCTTCACCTTTTTATGTTTAGAAGTTAAACTTTTTATAAAATAAACTTACTTAGATCTTCATCTGCAACAAGCTTATCTAAATGATCGCTTACATATTTAGCATCAATAGTTACAGTTTCTCCACCGAGTTCACTAGCTTCGAATGAAACATCTTCCATCAAGCGTTCCAAAACAGTATGCAACCTGCGGGCACCAATATTTTCATTTTGCTCATTTACTTGCCATGCTGATTCCGCAATTTTACGAATACCATCCGAGGTAAAATCGATGTTAACTCCTTCAGTTGCCATTAGAGCTTTATACTGAACAGTAAGTGAAGCATTTGGTTCGGTTAAAATACGTTCAAAATCTTCACTTGTTAGAGCTTGTAATTCAACCCTAATTGGTAATCTGCCTTGTAATTCAGGAATTAAATCAGATGGATTTGCTGTTTGGAAAGCACCTGATGCAATGAACAAAATATGATCCGTTTTAACAGATCCATGTTTAGTCGACACTGTACAACCTTCAACCAATGGTAAAAGATCTCGTTGTACTCCCTCACGTGAAACATCTGGGCCTGAAGAATTACCACGTTTACAAACTTTATCTATTTCATCAATGAAAACAATTCCATTTTGTTCTACTGCTTCAATCGCCTCATGTTTAAGATCATCAGGATTAACCAATTTAGCAGCTTCTTCTTCAATGAGTTGTTTGAGTGCATCTTTAATCTTCATTTTACGTGGTTTTGTTTTTTGTCCACCTAAATTTTGAAACATTGACTGTAATTGATTGGTCATCTCTTCCATACCTGGAGGAGCCATAATTTCAACACCAATATTAACACCAGCTAATTCGATTTCTATCTCTTTGTCATCAAGTGAACCTTCACGTAATTTTTTGCGGAAAGCTTGTCTTGCTGTTGTATTATTATCTTCAACTTGTCCCCACCCATCTTTAGCTGGCGGTACAAGTACATCCAAAATGCGCTCTTCAGCTAATTCTTCCGCTCGATTACGATTGCGTTCAATCGCCTCTTGACGGATCATTTTTACTGCAGAATCAGTTAAATCCCGAATAATTGAATCAACTTCTTTCCCCACATAACCAACTTCGGTAAACTTAGTTGCTTCTACTTTAATAAACGGTGCATGCGCTAATTTGGCTAGACGTCTTGCAATTTCAGTTTTACCAACACCTGTTGGCCCAATCATAAGTATATTTTTTGGTGTAACTTCATGACGTAATGTTTCATCTAGTTGCATACGGCGCCAACGATTACGTAACGCAATTGCAACAGAACGTTTTGCTTTTTCTTGCCCAATAATATGTTGATTTAGTTCGCTTACAATTTCACGAGGAGTCATTTCAGACATAGTTAAATTTCTCTTAAATCAGATTAATAATTAAGTTCTTCAATTGTTTGGAAATTATTGGTATAAACACAAATGTCTCCAGCAATCGATAATGATTTTTGCACAATATCATGTGCAGAAAGTGAGGTATTATCTAGTAGTGCTCGTGCCGCTGCTTGCGCATAAGGGCCTCCAGAACCAATAGCAATTAAGTCATCTTCTGGTTGAATGACATCACCAGTACCTGTAATAATCAATGATGCACTTTCATCAGCAACAGCAAGTAGTGCCTCTAGCTTACGTAGCATTCTATCTGTTCGCCAGTCTTTAGCTAGTTCGACAGCTGCTTTAGTTAAATGTCCTTGATGCATCTCTAGTTTTCTTTCAAACAGTTCAAATAGTGTAAAAGCATCTGCTGTACCGCCAGCAAAACCTGCAATCACTTTGTTATTATATAAACGACGAACTTTACGAGCATTTCCCTTCATAATAATACGCTCGCCGAGCGTAACTTGCCCATCGCCACCTATAACCACTTGACCTTCACGACGGACACTGACAATTGTCGTCATATTCTGCTCCTTCTTTCACTTAAGTAACTTTATTCGGAATGAATAGACTATATATAGGGATGATTAATATAATTTCAACATTTTAATTTGAAGATATTGTTAATTTATTTTAAAAAAATTTCTGGAAATATAGCGTTTGCGAATAAAAACTATTTTGGTTGAAAGTCAATTGTCATTATTTTTACTTGATTATAAAATGTGCTCGCAGGTTTTGGAATAATAGCTTGTTTAGTTGCAGAAAGGGCTTCTCGACATAATGCATCATCACCACCTTTTGCACTCACATCAAGCAATAAACCATCGGGTGCAATTTGAATTTCTAATACACAATTTCGGCCACTATATAATTTATTAGGATTAATAAACTTATTACTAATCGCATTTTGAACTAATGATTTGTATTTATTTAGCTCTCCATCAGAAACACCTTTACGACTAGCAGCACCACCTGATGGATTAGATGTGCCTGATGTTAACCCGTTTAGTAAATTATCAAGTTCTTTATCTTTTTTAGCTTGTGCAGCTCGCTTAGCTTTATCGGCAGCAGCTTTTTCAGCGGCTTGCTTTTTTGCTTGCTCTTCTTTCTCTTTAGCTAACTTAGCTTGTTTTTGTTCATTTTCAATTCTCTGCTTTTCTATAATTTCCTGTTCGGCTTTAGCTTTAGCTTCTTGTTCAGCTTTTTGTTTAATTAACTCTTCTTGTTTACGTTGATTTTCCTCACGTTGCTTTTCTAATAACTCTCGCTCAGCTTTTAATTTAGCTTCTTGCTCAGCTTTTTGTTTAGCTAATTCCGCTTGCTGTTGTTCTAAACGCTGCTTTTCAGCTTGTCTTTGCTGTTCTTCTAGCTGTTCTTTAGCTTTACGTTCATCTTCTTCTTTTTGCCTTGCTACCCGTGCCGCCTGTGCAGCCTCTGCCTCTTTCTTTTGTAGTTCTTCTACTTTTAAGCGCTCTCTTTCTAACTCTTTAAGTCGTTGCTGTTGAGCCAGTTGCTGTTCTTGTAAAGCTTGAGCCTGCTCTTCTATTTGTTGCTGCCTTTGTTGCTCAGCCCGCTTTTGGCTAATCTGTGTTTTTAGTTGTCTTTGGTATTGTTCATTCATTACAGAAGGATCAACCATAATAGCATCGATAGAGTTGCCGTTAAAGCTACCATAATTAACATCATTACTATACATAACTCGGTAACCTAAAATAATAATTAAAATGATATGTAGTATAATAGATATTACAATAGCTATACTTAATTTTGAATTTGACTTATGAGACATTGCTGACATCTTTTATAATATTTAAATTGGTTGAGTCATTAATCCTACAGACTTAACACCTGCTGATTGTAATAAATTCAACGCTTTTATAATTTCTTCATAGGGAACATCTTTAGCTCCACCAACTAAAAACACGGCCTTTTCATTAAGCAACATCTGTTGCTTAACTTCTGCAACAATTTTTTCTTGTGGTAAATTAGCTTGACGGTCCTGCTCAATAATTAGAGCATAAACTCCAACACCTGACACTTCAATAATGATTGGTTTAGTTTCTGATGGTGAAATCGTCTTAGATTCCGATGCTTCAGGTAGATCAACTTCAACACTTTGACTAATAATTGGTGCCGTTGCCATAAAAATAAGCACTAATACTAATAGTACATCAAGTAAAGGTACTATATTGATCTCAGATTTAGTCGAATAACGAGAACGTCTGCTTCTACTCATAATTATTTCCTAACAGCAACTGCTTGGCGTTGTAAAATTGCAGAAAATTCATCAATAAAGTTAAGATAGCTTTGTTCAATTCGACTCACACTCAATGATAAACGATTATAAGCAAGTACGGCAGGAATAGCAGCAAATAGACCAATTGCGGTTGCAATTAATGCTTCAGCAATCCCTGGCGCAACCATCTGTAACGTTGCCTGTTTAACTGCACCTAAAGAAATAAATGCATGCATAATTCCCCAAACAGTACCAAACAAACCAATATATGGACTAATAGAACCTACTGTACCTAGAAAAGGAATGTGTAATTCAAGGATATCAAGTTCACGATTCATAGCTAAACGCATAGAACGCAATGCTCCATCTAAAGCAGATTCTGCCATATTTGGATTAATTTGATAAAGCCGTGAAAACTCCTTAAAACCTGAATAAAAAATATGCTCTGTACCACTAATTTCTTCTTTATAAAATTTCGCTTTATCAAATAAAATATTTAAATCATCAGCAGCCCAAAAACTATTATCAAATTCCTCAACTTGTTTTTTAGCTTTTCCTAAAATCTTACTCCGTTGAAATATAATAGCCCATGATATAACAGAAAAAGTAAGTAGCAATAACATAACACATTGTACTAACAACCCCGCTTGCAAAAATAGATTAATAATGTTCAGATTTTCCACTTATATAAACTCCAAAACTAATAACTTAGGAAGCCCGCATGGCTTCATCTTAGCGATATCTACACAGGCAATAAGCACATCTGCTGTGCTGATAACTCGTTCATTTTGATTAACAATAGTCTGTTTGAAAATAATAGATGCTTTGCGAGTTTGATCCACCTTAGTACTAATAGTAAGCATATCATCTAAACGAGCAGGAAAATGGTAGCTAATATCCATTTTTTTAACAACAAACGCAATATTTTCTTGTAATAAGGTCTGTTGGCTAATTCCTAGTTGTCTTAAAATTTCAGTCCTTGCTCTTTCAAAAAATGCTAGATATCTAGCATGATAAACTACACCGCCTGCATCTGTGTCTTCATAATAAACTCTTGCATTCCAATTGAATTGTTTCATATCCAAATCACACTAATCAAATTTGGTGTTATTATATCTGAATATAAACTTCGCTGCACTATGATATAAAAAACAGCAAATGAAAACAATTATCATTTTCCTTTATTGCTAATATTTTACTTACTAATTAAAAAGGTGACTATTTGTCACCTTTTTATTAATTTATACTTGATATTATTTGTTATTAGTTTCTTTTTCGCTACCCCTTTCAACTAACAAACCTGTAACAGCCGATAGCATACATGCAGCAATAATTCCTATAAACCACAAAATGTAATACATAATAGTTCCTTAATAAAGAGAATGTTTATTATTTTCAATATGATTTTTATCTAGTCTTCCAAACATTTTGATATATGACCAAATAGTGTATATAAGGACAATAGGTAAAAATATAAGAACCACAATAAACATAATATTAAGTGTTAATTGGCTTGATGATGCATCCCATATTGTTAAACTTGCATTTGGCATAATGCTTGAAGGCATAATAAATGGAAAAGTTGCAATACCATAGGTAAATAAAACACAGGCAATTGTTAATACTGATGAAATAAATACTAATGCATTTTTGTTTAGACTAGAAAAAAGAATAGTAAGCAGTGGTAACACCATACCTAAAACAGGGACTATCCATAAAACTGGATAATTCAGATAGTTATCTAACCATGAAGCATCAGTAGAAACTGTTTTAGTCAATGGATTAGATGCTGCATTATAATCAATCACACTGGTAACTTCATAACCATGAATGCCAAATGCAACCCAAACTCCAGCCAAAACAAATGCAATTAACATTACTAAGCTAGCAATTTGTGTAGCCTTTCTGGCTCTTAAATAAAGTTCCCCTGATGTTTTCATTTGTAACCAAGCACCACCATGAGCAACAAATAACATTAAGCTAACAACGCCAGTCAACAATGCAAAAGGATTAAGCAAACCAAAGAAGTTACCATCATAAAATACACGATAAGAGTTATCAAATCGGAAAGGAACACCTTCTAATAAGTTACCAAAAGCAACACCAAAAACTAATGCTGGCACAAAGCTACCTGCAAAAATACCAGCATCCCATAAATTACGCCATTTTGAATTTTCTAGTTTACTACGATAATCAAAACCAATTGGTCTAAAAAATAGCGCACAAAGAACTAAAATCATTGCAATATAAAAACCAGAAAACGACGCAGCGTATACCATTGGCCAAGCAGCAAATATTCCTGCACCAGCAGTAATTAACCATACTTGGTTACCATCCCAATGAGGAGCAATTGCATTAATCATAATGCGACGTTCTGTATCAGTCTTACCAATAAATGGTAATAAAATACCAACGCCCATATCAAAACCATCTGTTACAACAAAACCGATTAAAACAACACTAATCAGCACCCACCAGATGACGCGTACAATCTCGTAATCAATCATTGTGTATACTCCCTATGTCCTATCTGTTACCGGTTGTGTTTTTTCATAATGATAATTGCCTGTGCCTAAAGAACTTGGCCCTAAGCGAGCAAATTTAAACATTAAGAATAATTCAGCAATTAAGAATAGTGTATAAAGTCCACAAATAAGAACCATAGTGAATAACACTTCACCTGCTGTTAATGAAGAATTTGCTACTCCAGTCGGTAAGATGTCTTGAATTGCCCAAGGTTGACGTCCATACTCGGCAACAAACCAACCTGACTCACATGCCAGCCAAGGGAACGGTAAAAAAAGAATTAATATGCGGTGTAACCAACGCTTTTCACCAATTTTATTTTTATAAGTGGTCCATAAAGCAAACCCAGTCCCCAAAATCATTAATACACCAAGGCCAACCATAACTCTGAAAGCCCAGAATAGAGGCCAAACTGTAGGAATTGAGTCTTCTGCCGCAGCCTTTATATGTTCTTCAGTAGCCTGAGGTATAGCCAAATTATCACGATCAGTAAAACGTTTGACTAAATAACCATAACCTAAATCAGATTTATTATCTTCAAAAGCTTTCAGTACATTAGGGTCTTGATTACCCTGATGGATCTTCTCCAAATTACTATAGGCTAATATCCCATTGCGAATTCTTTTTTCATTATTTGCTAAAATATCTTTTAATCCTGTTACTTGAGTATCAAGTGAACGAGTGGTCATTATTCCCATAACATATGGGATCTCTATTGCAAACAAGTTTTCTTTATTGCTTTGTGATGGAAAAGCAATAACATTAAATGATGCTGGTGCAGGTTGAGTTTCCCATTCTGCTTCAATTGCTGCAAGTTTAGCAGGCTGAACAGTTGTCATCTCATGACCTGCTTCATCACCCATAATCGCCACAACGATTGACATAATAAATCCAAATGTGGCTGCAACAGCAAAAGATCGTTTGGCAAAGGCAACATCACGTTTTTTTAACAAATAGTAAGAGCTAATACTTAAAATAAAAATAGCACCTGTTAAATAACCTGCTGCAACAGTATGAACAAATTTATATTGAGCAACTGTATTAGTAATTAACTCATAGAAATTAGCCATTTCCATGCGTGAATTAATAGGGTTAAATTCAGAACCTATTGGGAATTGCATCCAACCATTAGCTACTAAAATCCAAAGAGCTGAAAGGTTAGAACCAAATGCGACACACCAAGTCACCATTAAATGCTTACCACGGTTTAATCTATCCCAACCAAAGAAAAATAAACCTACCATGGTTGATTCTAAAAAGAATGCCATTAAACCTTCAATAGCTAACGGTGCACCAAAAATATCTCCCACATAATGCGAATAATAAGACCAGTTAGTACCAAATTGAAATTCCATGGTTAAACCTGTTGCGACACCTACTGCAAAGTTGATACCAAACAGTTTACCCCAGAATTTTGTCATATCTTTCCAGACTTGCTTACCACTAACAACGTATACCGTTTCCATAATTGCTAGCATAAACGCTAATCCTAGCGTTAATGGAACAAAAATAAAATGATACATTGCAGTAAGAGCAAACTGGAGCCGTGAAAGTTCTACTATATCTAGCATAAACGCTCCCTAATCCTTAAATGCTCACAAATTTCTACGTTATTGCCAAGCATTATACACCGATAATCACAGAATAAAATTGATATACATCAAAAAATTTATATTTTGAGTTGTTTTTTTACTGCATCACCTATATCGGTAAGGCTTGTTACAACTGTAATACCTGCAGATTGCAATGCTTTAGATTTTTCTACCGCTGTTCCTTTCTTTCCTGAAATAATTGCACCTGCATGCCCCATACGTTTTCCTGATGGAGCTGAAACACCAGCAATATAAGCTATAACAGGTTTAATTACATGTTTTTTAACATATTCAGCTGCTTCTTCTTCAGCACTACCACCAATTTCACCTATCATTACAATAACTTCAGTTTTAGGATCTTGCTCAAGCAATGCTAAAATAGAAATAAAATCACTACCAGGTATAGGGTCACCTCCTATACCTATACATACGGATTGCCCTAAACCAATATCCGTTGTTTGTTTAACCGCTTCATAAGTTAACGTTCCAGAACGCGAAACAATGCCAACCTTTCCTGCACGATGAATATGTCCAGGCATAATACCAATTTTACATTCATCAGGAACAATAATACCCGGGCAATTTGGTCCAATCATTACAACATTATTTTGTTGTAATTTTGCCTTAACAACAAGCATATCTAGAGTTGGAATACCTTCGGTAATACAGACTATTAGTTTAATGCCTGCATCAATCGCTTCCAAAATAGAATCCTTACCAAATGCTGCTGGCACATAAATAACACTAGCTGTTGCACCAGTTGCAACAACCGCTTCTTTAACAGTATTAAAAACAGGTAAACCTAAGTGGGTTGTTCCTCCTTTACCTGGTGTCACACCACCAACTAACTTAGTACCATAGGCAAGCGCTTGTTCAGAATGAAAAGTTCCCTGACTACCAGTAAATCCTTGACAGATAACTTTTGTTTCTTTATTAACTAAAATTGACATAATAACTATTCTCCATGCGTCCTATTATTTGGCAACAGCAACAATTTTTTGGGCCGCATCTAGTAAACTTTCGGCAGTAATAACATTTAATTTACTTTTAGCTAAAATTTCTCGAGCAAGCTGTGCATTGTTACCTTCAAGGCGAACAACAACAGGAACAGTAAGACCTATTTCTTTAATTGCACTAATAATTCCATCGGCAATTAAATCGCAACGAACAATACCACCAAAAATATTAACTAAAATCGCTTTCACGTTTTTGTCAGATAATATCAACTTAAATGCTTCAGCAACACGCTCTTTCGTTGTGCCACCACCAACGTCCAAAAAGTTAGCTGGCGAACCACCATGTAGTTTAATAATATCCATAGTTGCCATCGCAAGACCTGCACCATTAACCATACAACCAATATTGCCATTTAATGATACATAGCTAATACCTTGTTTTGCGGCAATTGACTCACGTTCATCTTCTTGAGTTGTGTCCCTTAAAATATTTAAATTAGGATGTCTAAAAATGGCATTATCATCTAACACAACTTTTGCGTCCAAACAAATTAGCTCATCGGAATCAGTAATCACTAATGGATTAACTTCAGCTAATGAAACATCATTTTCTAAAAATAGTTTTGCAAAATTAACAAATAACTTTGTAAATTGATTAATTAATTTACCTGTTAATCCCAATTTGAACGCAAGTTCACGCCCTTGGTAAGCACAAGGGCCAGTTAACGGGTCAAGTGAAGTTTTATAAATTAAATATGGTGTTTTTTCAGCAACGCTTTCAATATCAACACCACCTTCTGTCGAAGCCATAATTACTACACGCTTGGAACTACGATCGACCACTGCTCCTAAATAAAGTTCTTTCTGAATATTAGACGCTTTTTCAATTAAAATCTTATTAACTGGTTGACCTTTATCGGTGGTTTGATAAGTAACTAGATTTTGCCCTAACCATTTTTCAGCAAATTGCATTATTTCACTATAGTTTTGAGTACAAATAACACCACCAGCTTTACCCCTTCCCCCTGCATGAACTTGACATTTAGCAACCCAAGCTCCTAAATTTGTCCCTGAAGATAATTCAGCTAATGTATCTTGTATTTCACCGATTGAGTTACAAACATACCCTTCAGGTACAGGCAAATTATATTGTTTAAAAAGATATTTAGATTGATACTCATGCAAATTCATAATGAAATTCCACAGCCTAATTTAATATAAAAAATAGGCAATAATTTTAATGCAAGATAAATAAATTGTATAGCACATAATAACTTATGTTCTGTGTAATTTAGAATTATTGCTGATAATAAGTGACAATGATATACTCCTAAAATATTTTAATATCATAGATAGTAAAGGTACAAATATGAAACAAGTTGGTATTTTTTTTGGTAGTGATACAGGTAATACAGAAAATGTAGCAAAGCAAATCCAACTCATTTTAGGTAGTGACAAAGCTGATCTTTTCGACATTGCAAAAGCCACTAAAGAAAACATTGAACAATACGATTACCTATTTTTCGGTATTCCAACTTGGTACTATGGTGAATCTCAAGCTGACTGGGATGACTTTTTTCCCAATTTAGAAAAAATTGATTTTAGTGGTAAAACAGTGGCTATCTTTGGTTGTGGCGATCAAGAAGACTATGCAGAATATTTCTGTGATGCTATGGGAACACTCCGCGATATTATTGAACCTAAAGGAGCAAAAATTGTTGGACACTGGTCAACCGAAGGTTATAGTTTCGAAGCATCTAAAAGCTTAGTTGATGACACTCATTTCATTGGTTTAGCCATTGATGAAGATCGTCAACCTGAATTAACCGAAGAACGTATTAATAATTGGGTAAATCAAGTTAAAACAGAAATGAAAATTTAGTCTATTGAATTGATTTCTTTTATTTACCCTACATAGTTCCTATAATGAATTATGATTAATAAATTAATTGGAAAGTAATATGACAAATCATGATAATGATAATAATGAAGCACTCAAAAGCGCTGGTTTAAAGGTTACGTTACCACGATTAAAGATTTTAGAATTATTACGAGATCCTTCATGCCAACACATTACTGTAGAAGATCTTTACAAAAAACTACTTAATATGGGGGAAGAAATTGGACTTGCAACAGTTTACCGTGTTTTGAATCAATTTGATGATGCTGGAATTGTTACTCGTCATAACTTTGAGGGTGGTAAGGCAGTATTTGAACTAGCAACACAACAACATCATAATCATTTAATTTGTTTAGATTGTGGCGAAGTGTTTGAATTTCGTGATGATATTATCAATGCTAGACAAAAAGAGATTGCCGAACAATATGGTGTTAATTTAACTTTTCACAGTTTATATCTATATGGCCATTGCCAGTCGGGTGATTGCAAAGCCCATCCCGAACTTCATCACAAAAAATAAGCCTATTCCAATAGGCTTTTTATTTAAAATATATCAATTCATCTTTAGTGCTAGGACAATAATTGAATGAAACAACTTTTAAATTTTATTCCTCTTGTATTCTTTTTTGTATTTCTAACCAAGTATGATATTTTTGTTGGCGTTCAAGCATTAATGATTGCTGCTACCTTGTGTTTTCTTCTTGTTCTAATTTTATATAGAAAATTAGATAAAGTAGAACTAATTTCTTATCTGATGGTTATGGTTTTTGGTGGATTCACACTCTATATGCGTGATCCCAATATTATTAAATGGAAAGTAACTATTATTAATTTCTTATTTGCCTCAGCCCTATTAGTTAGCCAATTTTTTTTCAAAAAAAACCTACTTCAAACAATGTTAGGTAAAGAAATACAACTAGAGACCAACATATGGAATAAATTAAATTTATTATGGATCTTCTTTTTTATATTATGTGGCACCATTAGTTTAGGTGCGACCTATTACATGACAGATGATTTCTTTTGGATATTTAAAGTATTTATTTTACCTGGTGCATCCTTACTATTATCGTTGATATCAGGTATCTATATCTATAAAAATATGAATAAAGATACCGAAAATAAATAAATTGTACATACGGAGTAATTTAGCATGACACAAAATATAGCCCCTAAAGGTCAATTAGTACTTAGAACGCTAGCAATGCCTGCTGACACTAATCCGCATGGTCACATTTTTGGTGGATGGATAATGTCTCAAATGGATCTCGCTGGAGGTATTTTATCAAAAGAAATAGCCAGAAATCGAGTTGTAACCGTTAATGCTAGTAGTATTACATTTTACAAGCCCGCAATGGTAGGAGATGTTGTTTGTTGTTATGCTCATTGCATCAAAACTGGAAAAACCTCTATCACAATTGGTATTGAAGTTTGGGTTAAAAAAGTCATAGATACATCGGATTCAACACAACGGTTTTGCATAACAGATGCCGTATTCACATATGTTTCAGTAGATAAACATAATAATCCAAAACCATTACCTGAAGTATTTCAAAATTATGATTGTACTAAAGATCCAATAACCAAGTTAAACCTAACTGATAGCTAATTAAATATGCAATTTACCTCATTTCATGCATTAATTAGTACTTTGATCTTCCTTATTTATTGGTTGATCATTGTTTCAACAACTTTACGGATTGTCTTTAAGCGAAGACCGACAACTTATGTTATTGCATGGATGCTGGTTATTTATATTTTACCGCTTGTCGGTGTGATTCTTTATTTTTCACTGGGCGAAGCTCACTTAGGTCAGCAACGAGTTAAACGCGCACAAAAAATGCGCCCGACTATTTCCAAGTTTATTAACCAACTAAGTGACTTTCCTGACATATTCACCAACAAAGTCAGCCAAGTCAGCAAACCAATTTTTCAGCTTTGTAAACATCAAACTGGTCTTGATGGAATTAATGGCAATCATATTGAGTTACTGAGTGAAACAAACATAATTTTTAACCGTTTAATTGATGATATAAATCATGCGACATCAAATATCGAAATGGTATTTTATATATGGAATGAAGGTGGTCGTGCTGATGATGTCGAGCAAGCACTTATTCAAGCAACTAAACGAGGTGTAACTTGCCGATTAATGGTTGATTCTGCTGGTAGCAGACATTTTATTAAAAGTAATGCTAGTAAAAGAATGCGTGCTGCAGGCATCATCATTGTCGAAGCCTTACAAGTAAATTTACTTCGATTTATGTTTAGGCGGTTAGATTTACGTCAACACCGCAAAGTAGCTATTATCGATAACTATATATCTTATACTGGTAGTATGAATATTGTCGATCCGCGTTTCTTCAAACAAAATAAACATGTTGGCAAATGGGTTGATATCATGGTCAGAATGAATGGCCCTGTTACAACACTCATGGGTGCCTTATATGCCAGTGATTGGGAATTAGAAACTGGCAAATATTTATCCCTACCGAAAATCACTGATTTCGCTGAACCACCTGAAGATAATAAACACATTATGCAATTAATAGCATCGGGTCCGGGTTATATGGAAAACATGATCCACCAAGTATTATTAACAGCAATTTATTCGGCACAAGAACAAATTATTTTCACTACACCTTATTTAGTACCAAGTGATGATATTTTACATGCTGTATGCACAGCTGCACAGCGAGGTGTTGAAGTCATCATCATCATTCCTAAAAATAATGACTCATTAATGGTAAAATGGGCAAGTCGAGCATTCTTTTCTGAATTATTAAACGGCGGAGTAAAACTCTATCAATTCAATGATAATTTGCTACATACTAAAAGTGTTTTAATTGACAATCAATTAAGTCTTGTCGGTACTGTCAATTTAGATATGCGCAGTTTGTGGCTTAATTTTGAAATTACAACTGTGATTGATGATGCAGAGTTCGCTAAATCTTTATCAAATCTTTTACAAAAATATTTATCTAATTCAGATGAAATAAACACCAAAGAGTGGAATCAACGCCCTATTTGGCAACGCATTGTCGAGCGGCTTTTTTACTTTTTCGCACCTTTGCTGTAATTATTAACCTATTTTAAACTTATTATGATTACTAACTACTAATAACCATTTTGAGAAACATCTGGCAAAAACTGATTATCCTTTAATCGATAAACATCACTATCAATAGAACCATCAATCTTAAGTGTGATTTCCCGCCAACCTGGTGCATCGTCGCTTGATAATTGAAAATCGTAACATTCAGGTTTAAATTGAAAACAAGTGGAAGGAGTTGAAAATGCCTTACAATTATGCCAAACATAATCTTGTTTTTGATGAATATGTCCCCACCCAATTCCTTTTACATTGGGATGTTTTTGAATAATTTTCTCTAACTGGTCACTATTTTTTAAAATATGATGATCTAACCAATAGCAACCAGAATTAACTGGATGGTGGTGTAAAAAAACTAATGCATTTCTATTAGGATGTTCAGTTAAAACATTATGTAAAAACTTAAGTTCAGATCCAGACAAAAAACCGTAAGCCTGACCAACAACTTGGCTATTCAATAAAATAATTAGCCATTTATCTCCCAACAAAACTACCTTATTATCAACAAGTTGATAATTTGCAAACACATCTTGCATATACAAATAATTATCATGATTGCCAGCCAACCACACACAAGGGGTGTCAAACTTAATTATTTGTTCTGCAAAACGCGCATAAGCTTTTTTAGAGCCATCTTGTACAAAATCACCCGTTGCTACAATTAAATCAAACTTCTTATTACTACGTTCAACTTCATTTATAACCGCTAGAAAGCTTGCATTAGAATTAACACCAAGCAATGAAGCATTGTCATCAGCGAAAAGATGAGTATCAGTTATATGTAATATTTTACCGTAATTTTTATTACAGATTGGAAGTTTTAGAAATGACTCCAAAATTCACCCCAATTGTCTATTAATCTATAATCATGGTTAATAATGTCAACAACACAATAGACATTGTGACTGAAAAAACAATTTATTATAAATCCTAGCATTCTATTAAAGTGTAAAATAGTTCTCACATTTATGAAAGAAATAATTAAAAATGATGCCTAAAAAGTTATTTCCACTCTTTTCTTAAGAGATCATGATTAAGTTCTAGCCACTGAAGCGCAATAATTGATGCAGCATTGTTAATCACTCCATCTTTAACCCATTGATAAGCTTGAGTTCGACTTACTACATGAACTTTAATATCTTCACTTTCTTCGTCAAGACCATGAATGCCTTCAGCGGTTGATGAGTCAACTTCACCCACCAAAATGTGCAATTGTTCAGTTAAACCTCCAGGAGATGCTAAATAACTGATGATGGGTTTACATCGACCAATAACAACTCCCGCCTCTTCCATTGCTTCACGTCTTGCTACTTCTTCAAATGATTCATTCTCATGATCCATCATACCTGCAATAAGTTCTAGTATCCAAGGACTATCTTGGGTTTCAATCGCAGCAATCCGGATTTGCTCAATTAGCACAACTTCATCACGTTTTACATCATATGCTAAAAGTACAACCGCATGCCCACGTTCTAAAATTTCACGAGTTACAATCTCACTAATTGAACCATCAAATTTTCGATATTGAAAACGATATTCAAGCAAAGAAAAAAAACCTTTATACAAGATTCGTTTTGTTAAATTAAACACATCATTTTTGTCAAAATTTACCAAACTGTCTTTAATTTTCATAAAAGCTCCCGAATTTAAACTGAATTTGAATAAAAAGTGCGAATGACACACAAACAATACTTACTATATACTAATTATCTGTTAAAATTACGCTATTAAAAATACTACTATATTTTAATGATTTTTAAAGAGAAGATTGATGAAAAAAACCTTAACCTTTTTAATTGGCTTAGCGTTAAGCCAATCTGTCTTTGCTGAAAATTTGATACAAGTTTATGAACAAGCAAAAGAAACTAACCCAGATCTACGTAGTTCATTAGCTGAAAAAAATAAAGCATACGCAGCAATTTCAGGTTCTCGAGCAAGTTTACTACCACAAGTTGGTTTAAGTGCTTCCTACGGTGTTACTCATGGTCGACGTGATACAAGTGGTGTAAAATCTAAAAATGGCAACTTATACCAAGCCGCAGTATCTCAAAGCATTTTTAATTTCTCAAATTGGAAAGCCTTAGATATTACTAAAAAACAAGCAAGTATTGCTGATATTGCCTATCAATACCAAGGTCAAACATTAATCTTAAATACTTCTGTCGCTTATTTTAATGTATTAAAAGCACTTGATGCATTAAGCTTTATTGATGCACAGAAAAAAGCAATTGGCCGTCAGTTAGAACAAACTCGTCAACAACATCAAGTTGGTTTAGTTGCAATCACTGATGTACAAAACGCTCAAGCTAACTATGACTTAACTGTTGCACAACAAGTTAATGCATTAAATGATCTAAATAATGCCATTGAAGCATTGCGACAAGTAAGTGGTCGTTTTTATTCAAGTTTAGCAAGTGTCAATACCAATACATTTAAAACAGAATCGCCAGCACAAATCAGCGCACTGTTAAAACAATCTGAAAAATCTAATCTTAATTTATTAACAATGAGGTTAAATCAAGACATAGCGCGTGAACAAATCAAACTCTCACAGGCAGGACATTTACCTACAGCAAGTTTAGATGCATCAACTAATTTGAATAAAACTGATAGATACGGTAATAGCGTAGGGACTGGTGCTCATGGTAAATCTTATTCAGGGAATAACTATGTTGGCGTCAGTGTAAACCTACCTATCTTTTCAGGTGGTGCAACAATGTCTAAAGTTGAGCAAGCACAACAAAATTACGTCAGTTTTAGCGAAAAATTAGAAAGCACCAATCGAGGTGTAATTAATCAAGTCCGCTCATCATACAATAATATTTCATCATCAATAAGTGCCATCAAAGCTTATCAACAAGCAGTTGTTTCGGCACAAAGTTCATTAGAAGCAACCAATTCTGAGTACCAAGCTGGAACAAGAACAATTGTTGACGTATTAAATGCAACAACTCAACTATACAGTTCTAAACGAAATTTATCAGATGCAAAATATAACTATTTAACCAGTTTACTACAATTAAAATATGCAGTAGGAACTTTAACTGCTAATGATTTAGTTTATCTAAACAATATGTTAGGTAAAGAAGTAAGCACTTTAGCTACAATAAAATAATTGTAGAATCAATTATGGTAATTATAAAGAAGGCGAGCAAATCGCCTTTTTTATTATGCATAAAAACAAACCTATTACGATATTGCATTCAACACAAATTCAATAAATGCTTTTAGTTTTGGTGGTTGCTGACGATCAGCAGTATAAAGCATATTAAGCGGCTTGGCAGGTGGTAAAAATTTTTGTAATATGGGAAATAATTTTTTCTGCTTAATTGGTTCTTGTAACATAGATTCTGGCAACATGGTGATACCTAGTCCTTCAATCGCAGCTATTGCTATTGCTAACGCTGAAGTCTGATTACTTTTAAATGTCCCTGATATAGGAATATTGACTATTTCACCATTAATCATAAACGACCAAACATGATCTTTTTTATTCTGATTCACATATTGGTAAATCAAGCATTGATGCTTTTTCAAATCATCAGGTATTAATGGAACACCATATTGCGCTAAATAATCTGGTGAGGCAGCAAAAATAAGTTGATGAGGATTAAGTTTACGAGCAATAAGGCCTGAATCACTCAAATCACCAATCCGAAAAGCGATATCAAAACCGTCCTTAATTAAATCGACATAACGATCACTTAATTGTATATCGACACTAATTTGGGGATAACACTTCATAAAACTACTAATTAATGGCACTAAAGTAAAATTACCAAAAGTAAATGGTGCACTAATTCTAAGCACACCACTAGGTTTATCTAAAAACTGTTGCGCAAGCATAGAGGTGGCTTTAACTTCACCTAAAATACTCACACAGCGCTCATAATACTGCTTACCAAATTCAGTAAGATTTTGTGAACGTGTTGTTCGATTAAGTAACTTTAACCCTAATTGCGTTTCTAAAAAAAGAATATATTTCGCAACCATTTGCGGAGAGATATTTAATGAAATAGATGCCGATGCAAATGAACCTGTATCACAACCAACGCTTATTCCCTTTTTAATGATTTAGACAGCTATTTTATTGAAACATGGATTAATAATGCCGGTTTTGGTCATTACGGCAGTGTTAGCGATCAAGATTTAGGAAAAATCGAATCAATGCTTCATTTAAATATTGAAGTCCTAACAATTTTTTCAACACTGTATGTACGTAAATATCAAAATGAATCTGGGACACAACTAATAAACATCTCCTCCCTGGTGGATATACACTCGTTCCTAATGCGGTAACCTATTGCGCAACAAAATTCTATGTCAATGCCTTTACCGAAGGGCTAGCACAAGAATTAAAGCAAGCTAACGCCCAATTAACCGCAAAGGTGTTAGCTCCGGCCGCGACAAAAACAGAATTTGGTGAAAAAGCCAATAATGTCAGTAACTACAATTATGATGCAAGTTTTACCAAGTACCATACAGCAAAGCAAATGGCCGATTTTTTACTGGCTTTATACGATAGCAACAAAGTTATTGGTGAGATTAATACAAAAGATTTCTCTTTTTCACTAAAAGACAGTATATTTCCCTATTCAGGAAATCCGTCAGAAAATCAAAAGTAAGAAAATAATGAATTTACAAGTAATGTTAAATCGAACAGCAAAATATGATTTTTAGCAAAATTGAACTTTGGCAGTCGTTATTTTGATTGCCAAATTTCAGGATAAAAAGAGAAACATAGCATATTGATTTAAAGTGAAGTTTTATTTACTTCGATCAAAAAATGGCGTTTAAATGAAATTGGGCGCCAGATATGAAATAGGTTTCTAAGTGTAAACGGAAAGGTTTTTATAGGCTTTTTAAAAAGTTTAAGCAACCAACCATCAGTCCCCTCAACGACATAAATTCAAAACTTGAATGGCAACACATTTATAATAAAAAAAACAGCCCCAAAAAAACTAACGCTACAATTATTTATCAAATAAGCAAATTTTATACTGAAACGCATAGTTTCCTGAAACATCTTAACAAGTATATTAACTTGTTAAGATGCAGTTTTTATAATAAAGATATCAATTACGAAATTCGCATTCCTGGTTTAGCACCACTATCTGGTGATAGTAGGTACACACCTTCATCATCACCTTTACCACTCGCACAAAGCACCATACCTTCAGAAATACCAAAGCGCATTTTACGAGGAGCTAAGTTAGCAATCATAATAGTTAAACGCCCAATTAACACCTCTGGGTCAGGATAAAACTGCTTGATACCTGAAAACACATTACGGGTTTCGTCACCAATATCAAGCGTTAATTGAAGTAATTTATCGGATCCTTCAACAAAGCAAGCATGTTTAATTAAAGCAACGCGCATATCGACTTTAGCAAAATCATCAAAATTAATCGTGTCAGCGATAGGCTCTGCAACTTTAGGTTTTGCCGGTTGGGCTAATGCAGCTTGTTGTTTTGTTTCTTCAATCATGTTTGTAATTTTATCCATATCAATACGATTAAATAAAGCTTTAAACTGATTAATTTTATGACTTGTTAAAGCATTATCAATTTCATTCCATTCTAATTTGCTATTTAAAAATGCTTCTGTACGTTCAGCCAATGAAGGCACAATTGGTTTTAAATAGGTCATTAAGATGCGGAATAAGTGAATTCCCATTGAGCAAATATCTTGCAACACTTGATCTTGCCCTTCTTGTTTAGCAACCACCCAAGGCGCCTTTTCGTCAATATAGCGGTTAGCTTCGTCAGCAAGTGCCATAATTTCACGAATTGCCTTGCCTGATTCGCGTTGTTCAAAATAGTCAGCAATCACTTCTGCTTTTTCAACAAACAAGGAATACAGTTCAGGCTCTGCCACTTTATCTGATAATTTGCCGCCAAAGCGTTTATAAATAAAACCAGCCGAACGCGAAGCAATATTAACAACTTTATTAACTAAATCACTATTTACACGTTGAACAAAGTCTTCTAAATTTAAGTCAATATCATCAATGTGTGACGACAATTTAGCCGCATAATAATAACGTAAACAATCAGGATCTAAATGTTTTAGATAGGTACTTGCTTGAATAAAAGTACCGCGTGATTTAGACATTTTTGCACCATCAACAGTCACATAACCATGTACAAAAATATTGGAAGGCTTGCGATATTCGCTACCTTCAAGCATTGCTGGCCAAAATAAGCTGTGGAAATAAACAATATCTTTACCAATGAAGTGATACAGTTCTGTATTTGAATTTTTGTCCCAAAACTCATCAAAAATTGGTTTATTTTGTTTATTACAGTAATTTAAGAAAGATCCCATATAACCAATTGGCGCATCTAACCAAACGTAAAAATACTTACCTGGAGCATCGGGGATCTCAAATCCAAAATAAGGTGCATCACGACTAATATCCCACGGTTGTAAGCCTGATTCGAACCATTCTTGCATTTTATTAGCAACTTGATCTTGTAATGTTCCTGAGCGAATCCACTCTTGTAACATAGTTGAAAAAGCCGGAAGATCGAAAAAGAAATGTTCAGACTCTTTTAAAATTGGTGTCGCCCCCGAAACCACAGATTTAGGATTAATTAAATCAATCGGATTGTAAGTTGCACTACACACTTCACAGTTATCGCCATATTGATCTGGGGCTTTACAACGTGGACAAGTACCTTTTACAAAGCGATCTGGTAAAAACATCTGTTTTTCAGGATCGAATAGCTGTGAAATAACTTTAGTTTTAATATAACCATTCGCTTTCAAACGTTTATAAATTTGCTCTGATATCTCACGATTTTCTGGGCTATGTGTTGAATGGTAATTATCATAACTAATATTAAAGCCAGAAAAATCACGTTGATGTTCGGTTTTAACTTCACTAATCATTTGCTCTGGAGTAATCCCCAATTGCTGAGCCTTGAGCATAATTGGCGTGCCATGGGCATCATCAGCACAAATAAAATAGATCTCATTACCACGCATACGTTGATAGCGTACCCATACATCAGCTTGAATGTGTTCTAGCATATGACCTAAGTGAATTGCACCATTGGCATAAGGAAGTGCACAAGTCACCAATATTTTGCGTTGAGTTGTCATGTTGATTTATTACCCTTTTTTACATAATGGCAGAAATAGTACATCAATCGTGGGATTATCGCTAGATTTATGCCATAATTTGATAAAATTTATATACTCAATTCATATTTCAAACAGAAAATAATCATTTTTATGAGGGTAAACCAATTTACTGTTTACCACCTTATTATTTAAGGTATTTTACGCTTTTAATGCAAGGTAATTGAAAATAAAACGAGTATAAATACTAAGGCATAAAGAGATAACCACAATGAACACTGAAGTAAAAAAAATTCTTGAAAATTTTATTCATTCAACTCTACAAAAAAATTTACTTGAACTCGATGCAATAAAAAAATGCGAAATAGTTAATCACCATTTAACTATAAATTTAACAATGCCTTTCGCTTGGCAATCTACTTTTGAAGAATTGAAAAAAATAACCACTCCAAAATTGCTTAAACTTAACAGCGTTAATGAAGTTGACTGGCATATTGAATATAAAATTGCTACTTTAAAACGTGCTAATAACCAAAATGCCATTAATAATATAAAAAACATTATCGCAATAAGCTCAGGAAAAGGCGGTGTGGGTAAATCATCAACAGCGGTCAATCTTGCGCTAGCTTTACAAAAACAAGGCGCTAAAGTGGGGATCTTAGATGCAGATATTTATGGTCCCTCGATCCCAACCATGCTAGGTACAGAAAACCAGCAACCCTTAACACCCGATAATAAACATATGACACCAATCATGGCATATGGGCTTGCTAGTAATTCCATTGGTTATTTAGTTGATCCTAATGGTGCCATGGTATGGCGTGGACCTATGGCAAGTAAAGCACTATTACAGATTTTACAAGATACGCTTTGGCCAGAACTCGACTATCTTGTCATTGATATGCCGCCAGGTACTGGGGATATCCAATTAACGCTTGCGCAAAACATTCCAGTTACTGCTGCTGTGATTATCACAACTCCTCAAGATATTGCTTTAATCGATGCAAAAAAAGGTATTACCATGTTTAATAAAGTAAACATACCAACACTAGGAATTATTGAAAACATGAGTTACCACATTTGCGAACATTGTGGACATCATGAGGCCATCTTTGGTGAAGGTGGTGCTAAACATTTAGCTGAGCAATATCAAACCAAATTGCTAGGGCAAATTCCACTTCAAAAAATGTTACGCCAAGATCTTGATACAGGAAAGCCCACGGTCATTAACCACCCTGATAACGAATTTAGCCAACTTTATTATCAAATTGCAGGAAGTATTGCTAGTGAGTTATATTGGCAAGGTGAAGCTATTTTGCCTGATATTGCTTTTAAGACATTGTAACTTAAAAATCCAACTATTGGCTGTAAAAACAGCCAATACTAATTACATATCATTTCTATTAATTCGATAACTACTCAAATTTATTCATCATTTTGAACAATAACATTATTAACGATAATAGAAATCGGCTAATTCATCACTTAAAACAAATTCAAGCTATTGTTCAGAAGTTGTTTTAGTAGAATGGCAACACATTTTCAAACAAAAAAATTAAGGGGTAAGTGTTTTTTAAATTCAACGGGAGGCAAGTAGCCTAACGAAGAATGTAATCGTTTATGATTATACCAATAGGCATAAGCCGAAAAAGCGCGTTGTAACTCAGCCGTTGAGTTGAAACGTTGGCCTTTTACAAATTCCGTTTTAATTGTTTTAAATGTCGCTTCCGCTACCGCATTGTCATAAGGACATCCTTTCTTGCTTAATGAATGCGTGATATTAAATGTCTTAAAACACGCCTCTAATAACCGATTATCAAACTCTTTGCCTCGGTCTGAATGAAATAAATCTAATTTTGATAATGGTTGTTTAATTTGGCTTAATGCCGACATAACAAGCTCTGCTGTT